>JBIKJU010000219.1:0-3796 GCA_044360745.1 Chitinophagales bacterium | reverse complement strand
AGTTTTAAAGTTTAGTGGTAAAAATGTTTATGATATTAATAGCAACGAAGAATTGATTTATAATAAAGCGACTTTGCTAAATCCTCATTTTATAGCAGAGTGAAAAACCGCATTGTAAAGTTGTATAGCTTCTTTTGCTTCTTTTACATCATGCACTCTTAAAATATTAGCTCCTTTCATAAGTGCAATCGTATTAAGTGCTGTAGTTCCATTTAGCGTATTTTCAGCCTTCTCATTGATTGTTTTTTGAATCATAGATTTTCTTGAAAACCCTACCAATAAAGGTAAATCAAGCGATTTAAAAAGCTCCAAATCATGCAAAAGTTTATAATTTTGTTCTAAAGTTTTGCTAAATCCAAAGCCCGGGTCTAAAACTATGTTTTTAATTCCCAGATGATATAGTTTATCTAATCTTTCTGAAAAGTTGTGTTGTAGTTCTTGTGTAATATCCTCGTATGTTGTTTGGGCTTGCATGGTTGATGGTGTTCCTTTCATGTGCATGACTACATACTCAGCTACATACTCAGCTATAACATCATACATTTTGATATCATATTGACCCCCACTTATATCATTTATTACGTTTGCTCCGTTTTTTAAGCAAACTTCTGCTGTGCTACTATGAACAGTATCAATAGAAATCACTATCTCGCTAAACTGTTTTTTGATTTCTTTTAAAACAGGGAGTATTCTTCTAAGTTCTTCATCAGATGAAATAATGTCAGCGCCTGGCCTCGAAGACATTCCTCCTATATCAATGATGTATGCACCTTGAAAAATCATTTCTTTTACTCTTTCTATCGCATGCTCTATTTCAGTCCATTTTCCTCCATCATAGAATGAGTCAGGCGTTACATTTAAGATACCCATGATTATGGGACTTATTTTTACTTTATCCTTTATACTTTTCTGGCATTCCATTTTATCATTTGTTAAAAAAATAACTAAAAATATCGTTCTGTTAAATAACTAAACTATTTTAGCAATCTTTTAAAAACCAAATTAATAAAAAATATAACAATGACAGTTTATACCATTTTTTTGTACATTGGTGTTGCAGCCCTTGTGCTTTCCTTATTGCGATACGCTTTCTCAAAGCCTAATAGCTACTTCTTTAATTTTCTACAAAACTTTATTGGGTCTTTATTTATCTTCTCGGGTTTTGTAAAAGCTGTAGACCCTATGGGTACTAGCTTTAAAATGCATGACTATTTTCAAGCATTGAATATACAGTTTATGGATTCATTTTCTACTCCTATTGCTGTGTTCATGATTGTTCTTGAAATAGTTTTGGGTTTGACACTTATCATTGGTTGGAGGCCAAAACTTAATCTTTCATTATTGCTCTTAATGACATTGTTTTTTACATTTTTGACGGGTTTTACCTATTTGTCAGGTTATACGCCTACACCATTATTTTGGACTCTTTTAGTTTTAGCTAATGTAGGATTTGCGATTTACGGAATAATAGCAAAGAGACCATTAAAGCAACTTGGGTTTGCTATTGGTTTATTAAGTTTGATTGGAATTTTTATTACTATTAAGTTTACTAATTTGTCTTTTGCATCGGAGTTTGCAGAGACCAAAATGAAAGTAACGGATTGTGGCTGTTTTGGAGACTTTATTAAGCTAAAACCATGGGAAACGTTTTGGAAAGATGTGTTTCTAGATATTTTGATTTTAATTTTAGCAGTCAACTATAATAGAGTTTCAACCTTTAGTTCTTCTATTTTTAGATCTATTGTAGCGTATGGTTCATTTCTACTTACTACTTTGTTTTGTCTCTATAATTTTATCTTAAATGAACCTATTATTGATTTTAGGCCATACAAGATTGGCAGCAATTTAAATGAAATGCGGACAATACTTCGTCCTGAGAAACGCGACTTTGTTTTTATCTATGAAAATAAAAAAACAGGTGAAACGAAAGAATTTAAAACATCTGAACTGAGTAATATAACTGAAGATTGGTCTTATAAAGACAGAAAGGATATCGTTTTAGACCCTGGTATCCCTGCTAAAATAAACAACTTATTTATTTTCAACGAAAATCAAGATGATATCACTGATGATTTATTGAATGATGAAGCTTATTCTCTTATCGTTGTGAGTTATAAGATAAGCAACGCTAAGCGTGAGTATTTTGCATCTAAATTTGAACCTTTAGCTCAGAAATGCAAGGAAAATGGAATTACATTTTATGGCTTAAGTAGTGAAGATCCGAGTGATTTTATAGCCAAAGACAAATTGAGTTTTCAATTTTATATGGCTGATGAAACACCTCTAAAAACGATTATGAGATCTAATCCTGGACTTCTTTTACTTAAAAATGGAGTAGTGGTCAACAAATGGCACGCACGACATTTACCTACTTTTGATCAACTTAATCAAGTTTATTTTTCTAAATAGTATATCTTAGTTTTATATTTAGAAATCTATGAATATTTTAAAGTTTATCTTAAAGCGATTATTGTCTGGGTTTCTTGTAGTCATTGGTGTAGTCGTTTTTATTTTCTTCTTATTTAATGTACTTCCAGTTAATAGTGCAAGGATGACACTCGGTCAGCGTGCTGATACAGCCTCAGTAGAAGCCATAGAGAGGGAATTTAGGCTTAATTTGCCATGGTACCAGCGTTTACTTTTCTACTTTAATGATATTTCACCTTTATCTTTTCATAACACATCTGATGAATCACATCCTACTTTTTTGACTGCTCAAAAAAATTATGTGCCTGTGTTATCATTTTCACATACTCAATTCGTTTTGAAATCTCCAGACTTAGGTCGTTCGTTTCAGACTAGAAGAAAAGTAGCTGATATTATAAGCGAGAAGCTTGTTCCTACCATGATTTTAGGACTTGGAGCAATGCTATTAGCTTCGGTAATAGGGATTTTACTTGGCATTTTCTCTGCTCTAAAACAGTATTCGTTTTGGGATAATTTTATTCTCACTAGCTCAGTTTTAGGTATTTCACAGCCAGCATTTTTCTCTGGATTTTTGATAGCTATAATATTTGGCTATTACCTTGGAGATTACACAGGGCTCAATCACCAAGGCTCTTTAGTAGTATTAGATGATTTGGGTGATGAAGTGTATGTATGGAAGAACTTATGGTTGCCAGTTTTGGCTTTAGGTATTAGGCCAATAGGGATTATTGCTCAACTTACTCGTTCCTCTATGTTAGATGCCCTCACTCAAGACTATGTACGAACAGCTAGAGCTAAAGGACTGAGTGAAAACATAGTGATTTTTAAACACACATTGAGAAACGCTCTAAACCCAGTAGTAACATCTATTTCGGGATGGTTAGCCGCCTTACTCACTGGCGCTTATTTTATAGAAACAGTTTTTAACTATGACGGACTAGGCTTACAAACTGTAAACTCGTTAAAGAACTTTGACTTTCCGGTAGTAATGGGTGCTGTGTTGTTGGTAGCTGTTGTATTCGTTATAGTCAACATCTTTACAGATTTATTATATTCAGTGTTAGACCCACGTGTGGTCGTAAAAAGCTGATTTTATGCCTGATTTAGCACCTATTTTTATAGTTGGGTTTATGGGTGTAGGAAAAAGCACACTTGGCAAAAGATTAGCTGACGAAAAAGATTTACCTTTTGTAGATTTAGATAGATGGATAGAGGCATCAGAGGGAAAAAGTATAAATCAAATTTTTGATGAAGGGGGTGAATCTTATTTTAGAGAGTTAGAGACTAACTATTTACGCGATCTACCGCTCATGCCATCGATAGTAGCTACAGGCGGTGGCACTCCTTGTTTTCATGAAAATATGAAATG
>JBIKJU010000277.1:0-2980 GCA_044360745.1 Chitinophagales bacterium | reverse complement strand
TATAGCTACTGCTACTCCTGCTATATTTCCTAAACCTACTGTGCCTGATAGGGCAGTCACTAATGCTTGAAAATGAGAAACTTCGCCTTTATCGCTTTTTTTAGAGAAATCTCCTTTTACGATTTTTATGGCTAACCCAAAAGCTCTAAGGTTTATAAATCCCATATAAAATGTAAAGAAAATAGCCCCAAGAACTAGCCATAACACTACAAAAGGCATTTCAAAACCTAAACCTGAAAAAGGTTTAAAAAAGAATGTAGAGTCTAAAAATCCAACAGCTACTTTTACTTTTTCGTCTATTTTTTCGGCAATTGATGTGCCATTTGAAAATGCTAAAAGTGGAAGAAAAAATGTAAGAGTGCTAAGTAATTTTCGCATAGTGTTTTTTTTCAATGAAAAGCAATATGTAAAAAAAAATCAATACTCAAAACTACAAAATTCTTTTGCTAGTTTTTTCTCCTATACCACATACTCATGAGTGCACCCAAAAATGTAAGTATTCCTCCAAGCCATACTAAATTGATATAAGGAAAAACAATTGCTTTCATGATGATAAAATCATTTTGCAAATTCTTTTCTTTCACAGAAAAAGTAAACTTCTTTGTATCTGGATCAATCTTCTTAATATCGACATAAATTCCTAACGTTTTGTTTTCATATGGAATAGTAGAAACTTCGTTAGATGATTTTTGGTTGATAAGAAATACAGGTGAAGCAGATTCGTTTAATCCCTTTAAATCTTTAATTTTCAGATTAGCTTTCACCGCCAACATTCCTTCGTGTTGATTATCTAACTTCGGTTTAGGGTCTATCGACTCAAACACTATCATACTTCTGTTTAAGTAAGTAGTGTCGCCCAATGCCAATGATACTATAGAAGCACTATCCTTCTCTGTAGACAAGTCTGATGCAGCTACAACGTGCGTAAAAACATCTTTATCCCAATAGTGCTTAGTGCTAGGATTAGATGAATTCCCCATTCGCTCATTTAAAATAACATAAGGAGAAAGAGAAAATTGCTCTACTACTTTTGTACCTATAGTTTTCTTGTAGTCTACTTGATATACATTTGAGATCTTTGATGATTCTCTTTTAGAATAGACTACTTGATACCCACCCATCTCATAAACAGAGTCTCTTACCAAAAGTATATTTTCATACATTTCTTTACCCTCAAATCCTTCTCCAAAATTTACACCTTCATTATTGAGTGAAACAACGTGCATTTTATATTGAGAGATTAGAACCCCAACTAAAAAAATACCAAATCCAAAATGTGAAACACTACCACCAATGTTGTTAACCCTACCTTTGATTACAAAAATCATATAAAAGAGTGCGGCAAATGCAGCAAATAAAGACGTAATCAAGAGCAAAAAGTAAGGTGATACGAACGGGATTTTATGCTCACCAAAATAAGCAATATACTCTATTTCAGTGCCATAAGCAATCAAAAATCCAAAGATTAATGAAAGAACAAGACTGATTAAGACAAACTTAATGAAAGATGAAAAACGATTAGTTTTGTAAGACAAAAACAAAACAAAACCTGAGCCCATAGCTGCCAAAAGAGCTATCCAAATTTGTACATTATTATAATGTGCTATAACATCTGCTGGAGGAGCTAGCTCCAGTCCAAACAATTTATTCCATACAGGTATAGATGTTGTGAAGGTCATTTGCACTGCTGACAAAAGCATGATAAGCGCTCCTATAAACATCCAAAATTCTCGTGACAACAAAGGCTCCTCTTTTTCTTGCTTCGGCATACTTGAGTAGCGAATAGCAATAAGTATAATGGCAGGAAACAAATAAGCTCCAGCATAAACCAACAACTGACCTGACATGCCTAAGTCTGTAAACGCATGTACGGATGTATCGCCAAGTATGCCACTACGAGTTAGAAATGTAGAATACAATACCATCAGCCAGCCAAGTGCATAAAAAATATAAGTAGCTAACAAGCTATGACCTGTATGCTTATAAACTACATGCAAATGCAAACCTGCAAGCACTAGTAACCAAGGCACAAAAGACATATTCTCTACAGGATCCCAAGCCCAAAATCCACCAAAACTAAGCGACTCATATGCCCACGCTCCACCCATCAAAATACCAGTACCAAAAATAGCAATAGAAAATAAAGACCAAGGTAAAGCAGGTTTCACCCATCCCTTATAATCTCCTCTCCATAAACTAGCCATTACAAATGCAAAAGGAATGAGAACTGATGCAAACCCAAGAAACAAGACTGGAGGGTGTATTGTCATCCAATAGTTTTGCAACAAGGGATTTAATCCATTGCCATCTTCAATCATGCTTAAATAAGTAGGCTGCTGAAAAATAGGTGCTTGCGCCATTTCATGACGGAGTAAAATAAAAGGATTGCTTCCAATTTTATAACCAAAAACATAAACACCCAATACCATAGAACCTAAAAAAGACTGCGTCACAGCTACTATAAACATGACAGGATTTTCCCAATGCTTCGCAGTATAAATGAGCACCCATCCTAATATGACTATCCAAAACTCCCATAATAAGAAGCTACCTTCTTGTCCTTCCCAAAAGCTAGAAATCACATATTTAAGAGGTAAATCTAACGATGAATGACGCCAAGCATAATGATACTCAAACCAATGATTAAGAATCATTATAAATAATAAAACAAAGACACCAATCACCATAGCTCCATGTAGATGAAAAGACCAACGAGCTATCTTTTGCCAAGTTGGAGAATCTTCCTTTTTGACTTCAGCAAAATAGTAGGAAACTGCCGAAAGCAATGCTAAAAAAAAACCAAAAACGATAAAAAAATGACCCAAGTGACCTAGCCATAGATGCTCGCCTTCAAATCCATTACTTCCAAATCTATTTATGAGAAACTGCATTGTCTATAAAATTTAAAGCACGAATGTAATACAGTTTATCTAATCCGCTATCTATTTTTAAAATTTTACATTTATATCTATGAAATAGA
>JBIKJU010000218.1:0-3861 GCA_044360745.1 Chitinophagales bacterium | reverse complement strand
TTCCTTTTTTTACTTTATTACCAGCTTTAGGGGTTTGCTCAAGTATTGAGTTTGGTTTTTGGTCTGCTAAAAAAGTAGAGTCTAGAATTTTATAATCCAAATCTGCTTTGTCTAAAATACCTAAAGCTTGTTCTAGAGTTTTACCTTTAACATTGGGTACTATTACACTTTGCCCGTGTCGTGTGTATATTTTCAAGCTCCAGTTTACAATAAGTAATAAAACAAGAAACATCACAAAAACAATCAGAAGATTTATGATCAGCTCTTTTGATATTAAATTTTTCACTCAACTTATTTTGTGCAAATTAATTAAATTTTTAAATACAACTTTACTAAAGCAGATTGAAAACTATTTTTTTCAATAAATTCTCTATATTTAAGAAATAATAATCCTTGAGATGATACGATTAACTACATTCGTGATTACTCTTTTTGTAATTTCTTCAAGGCTCTCTGCTCAGTGCACTTCAGATAGATATCTAGATACCATTTTTCCTTTTGTCAGCAAGTCTTCTCAAATTTTGTATGGCAATGCAGATCCATATTTAGGCTCACGTCAAGATTTGTTTTTAGACTTTTATGAACCTACTGGCGATACACTTCGCCATCGCCCATTAATAGTCTATGCCTTTGGGGGAGCATTTCTCATTGGTGACAAAAACCAACCACCTATACCCGAGTATTGTCGTCATTTTGCAAAGGCCGGATTTGCAGTAGTAGCTATTGATTATCGTATTGGATTTAATGTAGCGAGTTCAGGGAGTGCTGAGAGAGCAGTGGTAAGAGCAGTACAAGATCTACGTGCTGCAATTCGTTTTTTATGCCAGCGCTCTTCACAGTTTGGAATAGATACTGGCGCTATTTTTCTGACTGGATCCAGTGCTGGTTGTATTTCTGGAATACATTCAGCATTTATGAGAGAAAGTGAAGTGCCTGCTTCATCTCAAGGTATATTGTTAGAACCAAGTGATTTAGGTTGTATGGATTGTAGTGGCAATAATGATTTCTACAACAGAGTCCCAAAACCAAGAGGTATTCTTAATCATTGGGGAGCTATTTTGGATACTACGTTTATAACCTCACTTCCAGAAGATAATGTCCCTGTTTTATCTGTACATGGTGATGCTGACCCACTTGTCCCATATAACACTGGCAATCCATTTAGTTATCCCGTTTTCCCCAATGTATATGGAAGTGCCCCAATTCACGATAGACTAAATAGATTAGGAATTAAAAACAAACTTGTAGTTTTGAGAAATTATTTACACGAAGCTTGGCTGACTAATAGAGAGGTACTAGATTCTGCGTTCACTAACGAGATACCTTTTATGTATGAAATTCTTAAGCCTACTCCTCAGATAATTACAGGAGATAGTATTGCATGTATTGGTGAAATTGTAACTTATACAGCTTTATCTAGAGACTTAAGTCGTTATTGTTTTACATTAAGTAGCGGAGGAGTCATTGTCGCTCAAAATGCTCATCAAATCACTGTCAATTGGACTACTGCTGGAGTACACACTATTTCTGTTAGAGAAATGAATAAAAACGAAGTGAATGGCGATTTAGCTTTTTTTAGTGTTAGAGTTATAGATAGACCAATTGCTAATTTTGGAGTGAGTATCAATGCTCTTACGGTAGCTTGTATAGATAGCTCTATTGGTGCCATTTCTTGGAATTATAATTATGCACCTTTTGTAGTTTATACTTCTCAAAATCCTACCCATACATACAGCTCTCCTGGTGTAAATTATATCCGTCAAATCGTTAGTAATGGGTATTGTAAAGACACTGCATTTAGAATGATAGATGTAGATACTTGCCCACGTGCTATATTTACATATACTATAGTAGGTGATTCAGTTTACTTTTTGGGATTGCCTTCTAATGGTGTTCGGTTTGAATGGATTTTTGGTGATGGGTCAAAAGATACTGCTATCCTCAATCCTGTGCATGGCTATGCAAATACACAAAATTATTTAGTAGGTTTTTCAGTCACAAATAGCAAAGGATGCAAGACTACTTCTTCTCAAATTATTCCATATACTAAACCAACATCTATTACAGAAAAAGAAAAGGAATTTTTACCATTCTACCCAAATCCTGTTTCTAATATAATTGTGTTTAAGGCTAATGGGAGGTATGTGCTATATGATGTAAATGGGAGTGAAATTTTCAATAAAGAAATTAGTATTAGCGAAGCTGTTAATCTTAATTTTTTGAGTGCTGGAGTATATCATCTCAAAAGGATTGAAGGGAAGTCGATTTTAGTATTTAAGATATTGAAATTATAGGCTATGTATGTTTCACTTATAGTAAGCTTTTATTTGTTGCTCACTAATTTTCATTATAAATTTTAGGAGAATGTAAAGCCCACCTAGTCCTCTAATTCAATATCAAACTGTACTAAATCTATAAACTCTTGCACTCTTTCTTCTATATCTTTATGAGAAAGTTCTTTTAGTCGTTCTGTCCCAAATTTTTCTACACAAAATGATGCCATAGCAGAACCATAAATAATGGCTCTTTTCATATTTTCAAAAGAAATATCTCTAGATTTATCTAAGAAACCACAGAATCCACCAGCAAAGGTATCGCCTGCACCTGTTGGGTCAAATACATCTTCGAGTGGTAGGGCAGGAGCAAAAAACACTTGATTTTCATGAAACAATAGCGCACCATGCTCTCCTTTTTTGATGATTAGGTAGGTTGGCCCCATTTGCAGAATTTTTTTAGCAGCTTTTACTAAAGAATGTTCTTTTGAAAGTTGTCTAGCCTCTGCATCATTAATAGTTATCACATCTACTTTTGCGATTACTTTTAAAAGATTATCCCAAGCTATATCCATCCAAAAGTTCATAGTGTCCATGACTACTAATTTTGGACGAACAGGTATCTGCTCTATTACTTTCATTTGTAGAGCTGGGTCTATATTTCCCAAGAGTAAAATATCGCTTGCTTTGTAACTTTCCGGTATGATGGGATTAAACTCCGCCAATACATTGAGGTCTGTGACAAGCGTATCACGGCTATTCATATCCATATGGTAGCGACCACTCCAAAAAAATGATTTACCACCTTCTTTTATTTCTATGCCATCGGTATTGACCTTACCACGAATTTTTGTTTTCCCTTCATCATTTCGCAAAAGCGCAAGTTCATTCATATCGAAATCATCACCAATGACTGAAACTATATTGATTAATTTTGAAAAATAGGAAGCCGACCAAGCGATATAAGTAGCGGCACCACCTACTATTTTATCTGTTTTACCGAAAGGGGTTTCTATAGCATCGAAAGCTACTGTACCTACTGTAAGTATACTCATTTGAAAAAATTTGTGCAAATATTGCTTATTTATTGACAAAAAGATAGAAACCCAATCAAAAATTCCTTTATTTCTTTAATGTGAAGGAAGCTTAAAACGCTTTCTAAAAAAAAGTTGAATAAATATTGTGTAATTATTTGCAAAGTTATATAATTGCATTCCAAAAATTCAAAATTCCTCCTTAGCTCAGCTGGTTAGAGCACATGACTGTTAATCATGGGGTCCTTGGTTCAAGCCCAAGAGGGGGAGCCAAAATGGCAAGTCGTTAAAAATAACTTCTTGCTCTTTTTTTTTGTCCCAAACTCATTGTCAATACTACAGATTAGAGATATGAATGAGTTTGCACAGCTGGTTCGATATTCACCGTTGCCAAAAATTAATTTTTCAGGAAATATCGAACCATCTACTAAACTTTTGTCAGTTGGATTTGCCGAAGCCATTATTCTCTTTAACCCTTTAACAACTGAAACTCCTTTGCTAAATGTTTCAGCCACTTCATTGTTTGGCTGAGATTTTAACTGAATTTGCTCGTT
>JBIKJU010000216.1:0-3888 GCA_044360745.1 Chitinophagales bacterium | reverse complement strand
AGCGGTAAGCCAGAAGAAACACGCGCTATATTTTATCTCAAAAAGGAATTTGAAAAATAAAATCATTCATTTGTAATATCATACCATATACTATCTTTGAAATAAAAATAAGATAGTTTTTATGGCTCAAATCCATTTTTCACAAACTCTGATTTACAGATTAGTAAGTCTTTTAGCTGATGAGCAGTATCTGAGATTTAAAGAATATCTTTTAAAGTCAAATGCTATTTTACCACATAACCTCATTGAAACCATATATAATCATCCAGAATGTTCGGCTGATGAAGTATGTATTAAAGTCTATGGAAGCGCTAACCAAAAGCACAATCTCAATCAATTGGTGTCTTATACTTTTAGACTTACAGAATGGCTATCGCTCAATCACCCCTTCTACCTCACTCACAATTTACAAAAAATAACCCAGTTTGTGAATGATGGAGAATTAGAAAAAGCTAATAATCTAGCTGAAAACACCCTTTACATTGCTAATAAAATTTGTGACTTCTCTACTCAAATCAGTGTGCTTAAGTTTTTATCACAACAGTATTACATTAAAAATAAAATTAAAGAAGCTATAGCTTATCATAACCAACTGAAAGAAGCAGTAGATAATGAGTCTCTATTTCAAGAGATCATGTACAAATCTAAAACTCGGCTTCACCCACTAAACCCAGACGCTTACCCAAAAGATAGAATAAAACAGGAAGCCGTGATTCTTAAAACTTATTTTAATCATTCTTGTATCGCTATAAGTCTGTTTTCTAAGATTACCTATTTGCAAACTCTTCATTACTTTTCGCCAGAGGAGTTTCTAACAACAGAAACACTTCAATTTATAGAAAATCTAGAAAGTGAATTGGATAGCTACTGCTATATTATTTTGCCATTTCTTTTCGACCCAAAAAGCTATCTGTACTTTCTAAAACTAAATTCTACTTTATACGACTTAAATAGCACAGAAGGCAAACGACAATTTAAAGAAATGTCTAAGCATGCATCTAAAATTTCATACTGGAATCACTACCTAAACATACCTGAGATGTATGCCATTACAGCGAAAGCGTCTTATTTTATGTCGAAATATCATGCAGCGTTGTGCAGGGCAGACTATACTAGCATAGTTACAGCTGTAGATTTAAAAGAAATGAAAGATCTTAATAAAGCCTGTTTAGCTCTCATGACCAAAAATAATTGGGAACAAAATTATCATCGAGAATATTTTCATTTGATGATTACGAAATCACTTTTCAAGATGCTACTTAAAAAGAGCGATACTATAGATGCTTTAACTGATCTCGAAGAGCTTTTAGTCAGATATCAACAAACTAATCTTACAGGTTCTATAGACTCAGTATTTATAGTGCTTTGTATAGGCTTTTTTAGTACAGGTGACTTTAAAAAGCTTGAAGAGACATTTCATAGGTATAATAAATTGGTAAAAGACAATCCGCTTTCGGAAGATAATGATATAATGATTCACGCCTACTACTACATGGCGCAATGGATAAGAACAAATAGAGGACAATATATTCAAAAATTAAATGCAGAGATAGAAAGAACAACAAGTAACTTACAACTTTTCGGAGAGACCAAAATCGCTATTCAATCCATCATGGATTATTATAAAATTCCTATTGAGTTAGAGTAGTTCGCAAGCAGGATCCCAAAACAATCGCTCAAAATCTACAACAGTATTCTTACTAATAGCCACACCCTCTCCTTCTAGCAATGATTGCATAGTATTAGGAGTTTCGAAATGAAGCCTGCCAGTGAGTAGTCCACTTCTATTCACTACCCTATGAGCAGGTATATAATCTGTGCGGCTATGACAAGCGTTCATAGCCCAACCTACCATGCGAGAAGAACCTCTAGTCCCCAGAAACGTGGCTATGGCTCCATAAGATGTGACTCTCCCTTCTGGAATTAGGTTTACGACTTCATATACATCGTGAAAAAAAGAAGTGGTGTTATCACTATATTTCATGCTATAATGTAAATCGAAGGTAGTTAATAGATTTGTTGACTTCTAAAAACTTCTTTTCGTAATAAGTTTTGATTTGGAGTACATCAAAATCTAATGGCGAAGCATAAATATCTTCTTTGTAATATAGCAATGGTAAATTCATTTGCTGGATTATATCTTTCGTGAAGTGAAACAAATCAAGGTCATCTGTTTTGAGTTGTATGATTCCATCGGGGCGTAAAACTTTTCGGTACCGTTCAAGAAATAATGGATGTGTGAGGCGGTGTTTCTCATGCTTTTCTTTTGGGAAAGGATCAGGGAAAGTAATCCAAATTTCATGCACTTCGTTGTTATCAAAAAACTGATTGATGTTTTCGATTTTCATTCGCACAAATGCTACATTAGACAAGCCTTCTTCAATAGCCATTTTTGCTCCAGTAAAAATCCTTGGGCCTTTGATATCAATGCCAATGAAATTAAAATTAGTGTATTTACGCGCTAAATTTACGGTGTATTCTCCTTTACCACAGGCTAGTTCTAAAATGACCGGATTATCATTCTTAAAAATCTCCTTTGCCCATTTTCCTTTAGGCAAAAGTGGATTAAGATCGCAGTCTAGGAGGTGCTGTAGGTTAAATGTGGGATGTTGAAACACATTTGGGAATGTATCAATGGCTGCTATTTTTCTCTTTTTATCTTTTCGTCCTCCCATGTTGAGTCTGATACTTTTGACCTAAAATTGAAACTTATTTTAGATTATATTTCTTTAAATACTTGTCTGAAAGTTCTGTTTGCTTGTTGGTAAGGTCTATTTGCCTACCATCTATAAAACCCATGACAACTAAGGAAGATTTCACATCTAATACATCGCCATCAACTATTAAAAAAGATGCCGCTTTTCCCTTTTCTATTGTCCCTACTTTATCTGCTACTTTCATGATTTTAGCAGGATTATAGGATATAGCTGATAAAGCTGCTTCTTTATCTAACCCATATGCTACAGCAGTTCCAGCTTGAAATGGCAAATTTCTTTCTTGCCATGATGAGCCTATACTGATTGCAAATAGCACACCAGTTTTTTGTAGCAATGAAGCCGTTTTATAAGGCTGCTTAATATCACTATCCGGTCGATTGGGAAGTGAATGCGGAGGGCTTAATATTACAGGGACTTTCTTCTCCGCCAACTCATCTGCTATAAGATAGGAGTCATATCCGCCAACTATCACTATTTCTATACCCAACTCTTGTGCTAGTGTTATAGCTTGCTTGATTTCTAAAACAAAATTTACATCTACATATAAATTCGCTTTGCGCTCAAAAACTTTTCTAAATGCCTCAAAACGGATATTTGTTTTCTGATTTTTTGAGAAACAATAAGACTTAGCTTCATACAAATAGTTTTTCAACTCTCTGCACTGCTCTTCGTATTTTTCATTGACTTCGCTGCTACCTGGTTCTGCCCACCAACCTTTTTGAATATACATTTCAGGCCACTTTGCAAAAATACCATCGTCCTCTTGCACTATTGCATCTTGCCAATTCCAAGCATCTAATTGAACTAATGACGAACTGCCTGCTATTCGTCCACCTTGTGGTGTAGTTTGAGCATAAAGAACTCCATTGGATCGAACAGTTGGGATAATTCTAGAGTCGGTATTAAAGGCAATAACTGATCGTGCATTGGGATTAAAAGCACCTGTTTCATACATATCATTGGTAGCTCTCACGGATTCTATTTCAGTGAGTCCAAGTGTTGTATTCATTGCAATAAAACCAGGATATATGTGTTTCCCACTGATATCAATTACTTTTCCTAGCGTTTCATCAGTCTTGATAGTAGAAGCCGAAAATACTTCAGTAAAAACTCCATTATCAAAACATACTATAGCATCATTCAAGATTCGTCCATCGCCAACATGCAATGT
>JBIKJU010000030.1:0-13119 GCA_044360745.1 Chitinophagales bacterium | reverse complement strand
AAAGTTACCAAGTTTGCTACTTACTTTTGACAATGCAAGAGGATCAAAACTGATAAATATTTCTGCACCCCTACTATGAGAGTTACCCAAGTTTTTGCGTAATTGATAAGCTGTCCCATTTTCTCTTTGCTGAGCAATGGTGCCAACTCTGTTATTGTAAATGACATAAAATCCAGATACATCAAACTCTAACCAATCTTTTAATTTACCTCTATAACCCAAATCAAAATTAAAACCATTTGCATCAGTTAAATCTTGAGATATACTATCAGTGGTGGCACCTGGAGTTAAATCACTAAATAAAACAGGACGATAAGCTTGAGAAGCATTTGCATAAAGCTCAGAAAAACTTTTGATGTGATATTCTAATCCTAAGCCAGCTATTGGAATGTATCTCCATCTATTTTGCTCGGTCATAAAGTTAAATCCGCCTGTAGTTGTATTTCTCGAGATATATCCATTTGCTGTGTTTTGCAATATTTCTAATCGAATACCAGGTACAATAGCAAAGTTTCCAACACGAAACACATTTTCTGCAAACAATGCAAAATTCTGGCTTTTAAAATCTAAGTTTCTGCCAAAAACAGAATCCTCGAGAGTAATATTGTATTCGCTTCGAGTATCTCCTTTTCCATTAGTTGTGCGCTTAGTATGTCCATAAAAATATCTGCCGCCTATAGCTAAATCCTGCTTTTTCTTACCTAAATTATAATGGTAAGCATATCTAATTTCAGCACCGATATTTCTATATTTATCGATATCTATTTGTCTATTATTATATTGACCAGTAGTTTGATTAATCGTATCATTTACATTAATAGGTCGAACAAATGCGTTGCTATTACGATCTCCTATCAATCCAAAAACCTTAAAATCAACACTGTGTTTTTCAGTGTTGTAAGACAAATTTACAGATGGCATAATCCAACGAATAGCCATCCAATTTCTACCACGTGAGCTTTGCTTTATTTTATCTGCAAACTGAGCGTCTGTGAGACCTCCAGGTTGTTGCGACACATAGTCCATTACTGAATTTTCGGCACTCAATTTCCAATTTTTCTTGAAGTTATAAGCCAATTTTAGGAAACCATTATGAATATAATATTTACTATTTGGTCTAAATCCATCGGCTCTTTTAAAATTATAAAACCCGAAATAAGAAAAATTCTTAATAGTGCCTCCAAGCTGATTATAAGAATTAAACATACCAAAACTACCCACAGTCTGCATCGTCTTAAACTGAATCTTCTTATCTTTAGGCGCTTCATAAACAAAATAATTTAATAATCCTCCGAATTGCGGCCCAAACTGGATTGATGATGCGCCTCTCACGATTTGTATTCTTGATACGGCTTCCATAGGAGGACTGTAGTAAGCTTCCGGATATCCAAAAGGGTCAGATGAGATATCGTATCCATTTTGTCTAACATTAAACTCCCAACTCCTATTTGGATTTAAACCCCTTGATGCTATACCCACCTGAATACCTGAGCCATCACTTTCCCAAACCGTTATGCCCGGAATTTGAGAAAATATCTGACGAGCTGAGTTATCTACAGTATTGAAGGTGTTGTTTGTAAGATTGACTAATTCATTCTTTTTGCCAGCAAAAATCACTGTATTCTCTATTTCTTGATTGTTTCTTGGGCTAGTATTTAATCTATGGTCTACTATCTCTACACCTTTTAGTTTTGTTACATTTAAACTATCAAATTCTTCACCACCGTGAGCCACCAATTTAAAGTTTAGTAGTATAAGTCCTATTGAAACCCCTATTCGCATATTTATTACTTTGTGATGCAAACCTATTTTAATTTAGACTAATTCCAAATAGTATGACAAAAATCATATTTTTAGTATAAATAAATTCAAATTGTAAATTTGTATAAATATCAAAAATGAAATATCAAATTTTTCTTTTATCGTTTTTAGCTCACTTAAGCCTAACTGCAGCTGTAGGTGATACAACTGTAATTCTTAGTCATCAAAATACTAATTTAAATAGTCCGCCTTCAAATGATGACTTTTGGATAACCTTACCTAACAATAAAAATTGGTCGAAAATAATTATGAAATTCACTCTAGGATGTGGAACTCCAAATTGTAGCGGCTGGGATTATACCGTAACTACCTCATTGGGTAAAAAAACGGGGCTAATAGACTCTAGTATAGTTTCTATAGACACACTAACTAATGATACAGCTTGGACATATTCACCAAATCAACAATTTTGGCAAGTAGGAAAATTAATTACCCCTTATGGCACCTACATGGCTAATCAAACCAATGGGTATAATAGACAATGGACTCATCCATACTACTATGACCTTACAGACTATAGTGCTATCTTAAAAGATTCTGTCAATGTAAGAGTACATTATGACGGATGGACAGATGCATTTAGTGCAAAAATCGAGTTTCTTTTGATAGAAGGACTACCTAACAAAACTCTATCACAAACAGACCAAATCTATAATGTGTATGCTTCATATCCAAATTCTGCTGGATTTGAAAGTACTATGACACCAAAAACAGTTTTTGTTCCCAATAATGCAACAAGCACAAAAATGAATGTAATAGTAACTGGTCATGGAAGTCAAGGAGAGTTTGATCCTAGAATGATGCAAGTAAATGTGAATGGTGCTACAATTTATGATAGACTTCTTTGGAAAGGCGATTGCGGTATGGTAGCAATCGCACCACAAGGAGGTACTTGGGTTTTCAATAGAGCAAACTGGTGTCCAGGTGAGAAGGTGGATGTTTTCGAAATTGATTTATCACAATTTGTACTAAAGGGACAAAATAATACCATCGATATTGATATGGAGGACTACACAGTAGCCAGTGGACAATCAGCAGGATATGGATTTGCCGCACATATTATTTCATTTGGCTCGCAACCCAATAACGATGTAGGTTTAGACCAAATAGTATCCCCTAACCTTGATGCAAATTATGGAAGATTTAATCCTATATGTGGACAGCCAGAAGTTATCATAAAAAACGAAGGCAAATTACAACTTACACAATGTGATATTGCTTATTGGGTAGAGGGCGGCAATAAATGCTATCATGTATGGAGAGGCAATCTTAATACTTATGAAACTATAAAAGTGAAGTTACCCTCTTTTGATTGGTCTGGCATGGACACAAGTATTAAACGATTTTATGCAGAAGTATCGTGGCCAAATAATAAGCCTGATGAATATACTACAAACAATCTTGGGTATAGCAATTTAAAATTAGTGCCTAGAGCAGACTCTATTTTCATCATTAATTTAAGAACCAATAACCGTCCAGAGGAAAATTCATATTTGGTTAGAAATGAAAATGGCGATACAATTTATTTCAAAAAAACTTTTGCAGCCTCAACTACATACAACGATACAGTTGTGCTTTCAGATGGATGCTATAGCTTTGATCTTTACGATTATGATAATCAATGGGAAGGAGGAGATGGGCTATCTTGGTGGCTAAATACCCAACAAGGTTTAGAGACATCAGGCTCAATTTCACTTAAACGACTTGGAGGAAGTACATTTAAAACATTCAACCCAGATTTTGGCTCAAATCTTCATTATGAGTTTACAGTAGGATTCCAACAAGGATTTAACACTCCAAAAGCACTATGCACTGAGCCTTTTCACAATGTAGGCTTGGAAGACTTAAAAAGTGAAGTATTAATTTCTTTGTTTCCTAATCCCACAAACGAAAACATCAACATTGTTTCTAATAGATCTTTATCTAACTGTACTATTGCTATTACAGACATAAAAGGTCAAATTACTTTTGAATCAATAATTCACATCAATGAGCATACTACTAATACACTAAAACTAAAAAATAAACTAGCGAAAGGAGTTTATATTTTATCCCTAAAACACACTAATACAAGCCAAAATTTCAAGTTAATTGTAAACTAAATTTATCAACCAAAAATTAAAAACTATGAAAAAGACTTTTCTATTCATTGGATTTTTTACTAGCCTTTTTACATATGCTACATCAAACACAGCTTTTGTCAAAATGATGGAAGTTAATAAAGAATGGGCGAATAATAGAGATGGAATTGATATCCTGAATAAAAGCAATGTCTCTTCTCTAAATACTTATACTGACCAGATAGCCTATCACTTAGTAGTTGTAGAAAAAACTTTGCGATCAAGACCTACAAATCATCTTTATTCATCACAAATTAAAAATAGACTAGCTCTTTTAGATGTTTTAAGCAACTACTCAAAAGATAGGATTTTCCCAATCAATGATTACCTATCATATAAAAATCCAGTGTTCATTGATAAGAAAAATACGCATTGTGCTGTGGGCAATCTTATGCTGAAAAGTGGATACGGAGACTTAGCAAATGAGATAGACAAAAAACAAAAGTTTGCCTACGTACACGACATAAAAGTGAAAGGGGTTTCTGAGTGGGCATTAGAACATGGCTTTACGTTAAATGAACTTGCATGGATTCAACCAGCCTACCAAGTCAATGTTTCTTCATTGCCACTAGAAAATGGCTTAAATGGAAATGTATATACTACGGCTAAAGATGCAAATAATAAACTTTTTGCTGGAGGTGAATTTACAACTTCTGGAATAGGTACAACTTGCAATAACATAGCTGAGTTCGTTAGTGGATTTGCAGGTTGGACTTGGGCTCCTCTTGGAAGTGGAGTAAATGGCCCTGTGAAATCAACTCTTATTCACAACAACAAACTCTATGTAGGCGGGAAATTTAACACTGCAGGAGGTATTGCTGCAAACAACATTGCAGTATTTGACTTAGTTTCAAGACAATGGAGTGCGTTAGGGACGTTAGATAACGAAGTAAATGCATTAATTGTGTATAAAAACGAAATATATGCTGGTGGAAAGTTTACAGATTTAGTTTCAAAATGGAATGGCTCTCAATGGGTAGCAGTAAACAACAATTTCTTATATGGTACAGAAGTAAGAACATTTGAAGTGTTTGATGGCTCACTTTATATAGGAGGGGATTTTGAATTGGCAACAGGCGCTATCAGAAAAAATGCAGCCTCCTATGATGGCACTAATTTCCAAATAGTGGGAATGGGAACTCGCACGCCAGTAAATGATTTTGCTGTTTTTAAAAATAAACTATATGCAGCAGGCGATTGGACAAACGGAGGTGATACTTCATCATTATCAGTATTCAATGATTTTGATTGGAAAGTAGTGCTTGGTGGTGAAAGCGATGGAACAAATTGGTGGCTCTTTAATGGAACAATCAAGTCATTGTTTAGTGCTACAAATCACCTTTATGCTGGTGGAGATTTTTATGCAGGCGGACTTATGTATTTTGGAAACAACATAGCAAAAATGAACTTCATTGACTCCACAAATACAGTAAATTTAATCACAGCTGTAGGTACATTGGATACCACTATCAATAATCTTTTTGAGTGGGATGGAACTATCGGAATTGCCGGTCAGTTCTCTCGTGTAGGTATGGCGGCATTAAATCATATAGGTTTAATAGACAATGAATTTTTGTCAATAAATGATGCCGACCCAATGGACTTAAATGTTGATATTTTTCCAAATCCTACAAATGAGTATTTCAATATTAAAATCGAACAATCCCTTTTAAATGAAGTTGGAGAAATTAAAATTGTAAATCAATTAGGCCAAAATATCTATTCTACTAAAACCATTCAACATTTGACAACAATACATGAAGATAAAATATCTTCAAAGGGTATTTTATTTGTCAATATTCTGAATAAAGAAGGTCTATCTCTAGTATCGAAAAAAGTAGTAATACTATAAAGCTATTTAGTATCCCAAATAAGATTGCAATAAAATAACAGCGCTTACTTTATCTAATGTAGCCTTGTTTTGGCGAGCCTTTTTGTTAACTCCTGACTGTAGAATAATTTTAGATGCTATCTTAGACGTAAATCGTTCATCATATGTTTCTACTTTCACTAAAGGAAATTTTGCTGAAAAAACTTTAATGAAGTTATTGATTTGGGGAACAATTATGTTTTCCTCATAACCATGATTATAAGGCATACCCACCACTAATTTTTCTACTTCTTCACGCTGAAAGTAAATCTCAAAATATTTCAAAAGTTCATTGGGGGATACAGTATCCAATGCAGAAACTATAATTTGTAACGGATCTGTGACGGCTATTCCTACACGCTTCGAACCATAATCTATAGCCATAATTCTTGCCATCTTATTGTTTTGGCAAGACTGTAGCCTTGATGGTTAGGGTATTTATAGACGGCTCTGTATTAGAAGTCACAGACACAGTTTTTATTTGTTCACCTAATTTATCTTTTGAATCAAATTCTACCTTTATGGATCCAGATTTTCCGGGCTTTATTGGCTCTTTTGGCCACTCAGGCACAGTGCAGCCACAGCTTCCTGTGGCATTTGATATGACCAAGTCTTCTTTACCAGTATTAGTAAACTTAAAGGTAGTAAATGGCTTTTCACCATCTTTTAACTTTCCAAAGTTGTGTTCTATTCTATCAAATGAAACAATAGTAATTGGGCCTTGTGCTTCAGATGGTGGGTTATAGTATGGGTCATTAGCTACATTATCAAAGGGACTAGGCTCAGCAACTGCCTCGATTTTTACATCATTAGTCACAGGACTTTTTTCAACTGAAAAATGAGATTTTATATTAAAACCCAAATTTACAAGTTGTAAGACTAAAATTAACGCTAGTAAAATATTAGTGATATTTTTCATGATCTAAAATTTTGAAATACAAATGTCTAAAAAATCAACTTAATAGAGGAAATTACTTTTGTGAAATTATTTTAAAATCTCCCAAGTGTGATCAGCCAACAATTTAACTGTGGCCTTGAAGCTATACTTAGCACCTGCTCTCCCCCATTCATTAGGACCAATCATAGAAAGTATCTGTTGTCCATCATCTTTGTCATACAAGTGATAAACATGACCTATCAATGGCTTAAATCTACAATCTGCTTTATAGATATCTTCAGATATTCGCATACGATCATGAATGCCTTGTGCTTGTTTCACTAGCAACTCAATTTGCTCTTTGATCTGATTGAGCTGCATACCCGACTGCTCTACCATCGCCTGCATAGCCAGCCCCTTTGTTCTACCTTGATCTAGGGGCTTTATAATAGCAGCACCTACAGTATGGGCATATGGAAGCAATCCAGGATTTTCAGCCGTTTTTCTAACATCTATAGGGTTAATAAAATTCTCATCCATTGCGTTAACATTTATCCAACTCAAACATAGATTTGTTCATTATGTTTTATGAAATCACTTTTAAAAATTTTCTATTCAATAAAAGTAATTTGAATTTTCATAAAAATTAAATACTGTTGAATGAAGAATATAAAATTTCACTGGCAAATCTTAATTGTGTTGGTTTTGGGACTAATATGCTCTTCCATTGCTGCAGATGCACATTGGCAAGAATTTATAACTGACTTTATAACCCCCTTTTGCGAAAACCTAAAATATTGATTTCAACAAATCATTAGCAAACGAGTTTTTCCAGATGTTTCGATTGGTGCTCGGTGAATACAAGGTGGCACTTGAGATTCTGGATGGTCAACTGCCAATCGCCACATTCGCCCGAGTCCTATGCTAACCGGATGTGCATCGAGATTTAATTCATAATGCAAATCAAAAAAATGCTCAGTCAGGAAAGACTCAAAACCTTCATCCGCTCCTTCATAAAATAGTTTAAGTTTCTCTCTTATTTCAGGTATCAGTATTTTCTGTTTGGCTTCTATATTTGGGATTATTTCACTACTGTCTCCGAAATATGTGCACAAAAAAGTGTCAGTAGCTATTGGCGAACGATCAACATGAAACGAATAAACATCAGTTGAAAAAAAAGGAAATTCATCATCTCGATCATATTGTTTAATCAAATTCAAAACAGGCAAAGCCCAATAATCCTTCAACAATTTCCAATCTTGTAAAAGAATATCACGCGCTATTTTTCCTTCGTCTGTCAAATGCAAAGCTCGCAGCTCCTCCTCTTCTACTTCCTTGATATTTCCTTCAAAATGCAGCTTACTCACTATCTCTTCGAAATCGCCTTCTAATGTTCTTTCCCAACACATCGCATTCACATCTCCAGAAAAAGGTGTAGATACTAATTCTATGAAAGACGACAAATATTTGATATGATTATTTATAGGTTTCAATGCTGATAACTTGTGAGAATAATTTGATGCTAATATAATCTCTTACAATAGAAAAACGAGCTTAACATGACCAGATATAGACTCAAAAAAAATAACGATTAAATAATGGTAATAACGATTTTATTACACTTGTATATACAACACAGAATATAAAAAATAGATTTTTCTAAAGTTTTACCATGCTAAATAGTTTAAAAATTTAAAATATACCATCGAATAATTTTAGTTTGGCACGAAATTTTAACCTACTTTTCTCAAACACTAATATGCGAAAAATACTTCCCATTTTACTGCTCATTCCATTCGCTTTAATAGCTCAAAATACCTTTGACGACAAAGATGCTACTGCTCTCCTAAAAGCTTCATCTGCTAAGTATAAATCGTTCGCAAGCATAGCCGCTGATTTTACACTTACGACCATTTCGCCCAAACGAAATCCAACCGATGCCGATGCTAAATATACTCAAATACAAAAAGGAAAAGTTCATCTAAAAGGTAATAAATTTAAGCTATCGCTCATGGGAAATGATATGATCTGCGATGGCAAAAATATATGGACTATTATAGCTAAATCAAAAGAGTGCCAGCTCAATGATTACGAAGAGTCAAAAGAATTTTTTTCGCCAACAAAAATTTTCAATCTTTATGAAAATGGATTTGCTTATCAAACTAAGGAGAAAAAAGAACTAAAAGGGCGAAAGATTACTATCATAGAAATGACTCCCACCAATAAAAAAGTATCCTTTTTCAAAATAGATGCTGGCATAGATGAAACCACCAAAGAAATATTGGAAATAAAAGTATATGAAAAAAACGGCACACGCTATATTTATACACTTGATAAAGTCAATACTGACATTTCATTGACAGATTCTTTCTTTTCATTTGATTCTAAGCTATACCCAGGTCTAAAGATTGTTGATTTAAGATAAAACTTTTTATAATCGTAGTCGTACAAAACAACATGACCCTCTACACTATTTTATCTAACCTGGTTATAATGGTCATCTCAGCTATCAAGTTTGGGATGGTGGCAACTACCGTAGTAGCTGCTAACCTTGGTATATCTGGCACCGTGTTTAATATGATAGGAGGAATAGCGGGAGTATTTGTTTTTGCTCAATTTAGCAGCATAGTGCAAGATTGGCTTATTAGAACCTTTCCAAATAAATTTAATAAACGATTTTCAAAACACACTCGATTTTTAGCAAGAGTAAAAGGATCATTTGGATTGAAAGGCATTGCATTTATCACACCTATCATTCTATCTATCCCTGTTGGTGTTTTCTTCGCCATGGATTTGACTACTGATAAGAAAAAAGTAATTACTTATATGCTCGCAGCATGCTTCTTTTGGGCAGCTGTTTTTTATGTTCCTTATTATGTTTTTGAGATAGACATCATAAGCTGGGTAAAATCATTCTTCTAAAATAATTGCTAAAAGCGCAGTTTAAAATTCTCTTTACTCAGTTTCTGTTTGTGAAAGAATACCCATCCTTGCCGGTATAAGTCTATAGTAAGTGTCACATCACTATCCTTCTTTATAGTATCCCAAGCTCGAGTCATACCATCGCTCCAGTATATATCATCTAAAACAATCACTGAGTTTTCATTCACTTTTTGCTTTATCATATTGAAATAACGCAAAGTAGCTTCCTCTGTATGATTTGCGTCTATAAATGCGAAATCTACTCTAGGGGTTTGTTTTATAAAATCTGATAAAGTTTTGTCAATATTCCCATTAATATAAGATATGTTTTTCAATTGCAATTCTTGATGAAGTGTCTTCGCCCTAATAATAAGTTCATCAGATCCCTCGAAAGTGCTAATGTCTAAACTTGGCTTTGCCATCGCCATATAAGCGGAACTAATGCCTAATGAAGTTCCCAATTCTACAACAAAATAGGAATCACTTTGTGCTATCCATTGCCCTAATATTTTACCGTACTTAGCATCCGTAGCGGCACTTTTCGCTATATCACAAACTCTTTTTTTATACGTGCCACTTACTGCTCCAAAATCATTAATAGTTAAAAGTGTTTTATCTTGCTTAAATCCTTCGTGATAACGATCTATTTGTTTTTGCATTATAGAAAAAGGAGCTTCAAGCACATTCAAATAAAAATTATAAACAAATGGCGAATGTAAGTAATACTTTGTTTTTGCCTCTTTTTGATAACTGAGCCATTCTTTGGTTCTATGTCTTAATTCTCTCCACATTTGGCACAGTAGTTTATTTTTACGACTTTTACGCTAAATTAGTAAGCTTATGAAATTAATAAGGTATTTCACATTTTATTTTGCATTTTTTCTAAGTGCAAACCATTTATACAGTCAAAAATGGAGTACAAACTTCGATGGCAAGATGCGTAAAGGGCTTCATATTGGTGTATTGGGCTCATTTAACAGCACATGGATAATCAACCAAAACAACTATGGCACTTTGGCTGATTTTAATGAACCAATTGTTCGCCAATCTGAAATGGATTATCTTTTTACTTGGGGAGGAAATTTGGGTGTAGAGCTAGGCTATAACTTCACAAAAAGATGGGGAATACAGATAGAACCAAGTTTCAGCTGGGCTGGACAGAAATATGATGATGATTTTTTGGGACCTGTATGTTTAAGTTGTATTATCAATCCACCTGCATATCGAGTATCCGAAACAAGATATGTAAATGTAAGAAGAACGATAAGACTCAACTATGTTCAACTTCCTATATATTTAAAATTTCAAACTAGATTGGATGATCGAACAAACTTTTTTGTGATGCTAGGACCGCAAATTGGCTTCAGAACGGCTGCAACAGAAGAAGTAAAAGTGAATTTTGAAGAATATGATGCCTACAGATTTACGGCCGAACAGAAATTTCAAAAAATAGACGCTGGAATATCTTTCAACTTTGGACTTGATGTTTATCCTACTGAGTGGCTATATATTTCTGTAGGACTTCCTACGTATTTTGGAATAACAGATATCAATGGCGATATCCTAAAAAAACTTGAGTGGTATTCAAAAAATGACTTAAACTATGTTAAGTCGAGAAATTTTAGAGTAGGCTTACAGCTAGGAGCACATTATTTTTTCAATAGAGAAAATCGGTATTAATTTATTTTTGATATTTTTCGCAGTTAACTAACGATATGCAATCAGTAACCAAAAGTTTTACAAAACCAGTATCAGATGTTTTATCTCAAATGTTTAATTATGAACATGAAGAGGTGCTCTTTTTTAATGACATTAAAACAGGCCTAAAAGGAATCATAGCAGTACATGATACTACGCTGGGGCCATCACTCGGAGGGTGCCGTATTTGGAATTATCAAAATGAAGCAGATGCTTTGCTTGATGTCCTAAGGTTATCTAGAGGAATGACCTATAAGTCTGCCATTAGTGACATTAACCTGGGTGGTGGCAAAAGTGTGATTATCAATAGTGACCCTTCATTGCGAACCGCTGATTTTTGGATGCGATTTGGTGAGTTTGTAGATAGTCTAAATGGCAAATATATAACTGCTGAAGACGTGGGCACTTCTACCAATGAAATCGCTCACATAATGAAAAAAACTAAGCACGTTTCTGGCAAACCCATAGAACATGGTGGTGGAGGTGACCCCTCACCACATACAGCCTATGGAGTTTATTTAGGTATGAAAGCAGCTCATAAGTTTGCTATGGGCATAGATAGCCTAGAAGGTAAAAAAATATTAGTACAAGGCACAGGGCATGTAGGGCAATATCTTATAGACCATTTGGCTAAAGAAAATGCTATTTTGCTCATTGCAGATATAAATCAAAACAACCTACAAGCTGTATCGCAAAAACATAAAGTAAAGATTATTGACCCTTCTGCTATTTTTGAGGAGGAGTGCGATATATACGCTCCATGTGCATTAGGAGCTACTGTAAATTCAGATTCAATAGCTAAAATGAAATGTGGTATTATAGCTGGTGCCGCCAATAACCAATTAGCTGACGAAGAACTTCATGGACAAATGCTCATGGATAAAGGAATAGTTTATGCGCCAGATTTTTTAATTAATGCTGCAGGTGTCATCAACTGCTATAAAGAAGTACAACAATTATCGGATGATGTGTATCGATCTCTTATAGAAAATATATATACTAAAACACTGACCGTGCTTAATAAAGCTAAGGAAAATAATACCTCTCCCCAACATACAGCTATAGCTATAGCCAAAGAAAGGATAGAAAAAAATAAACAATAAGATGTTAGGAAGAAGAAGTCTCAGAACGAAAACCATGCAGCATTTGTATGCCTTCGAACTCAACAAAGACAACAGTTTGAGCGGAATAGAATCACAATTGCAGAAGAGCTGCGATAAGACTACTGACCTATTTCTAACACTTCTTACCTATCTATATGAAATAGGACAATATAGCTTGGTAGATGCTGGAATCAAAATGGCGAAATACATCAAAAAAGAAGATGAAATTATCAATACCCAACTTGCAGCAGTACCTGTTTTAAAAAACTTATTTGATCATCAGCTTTGGATGAGTAGAATAAAGAGCGAGAAAATAAATAGTTATATTGATCACAATACCGTCAAGCATTTATTTTTTGTACTTAGAGATAAAACAAAATACAAAGAGTTTATTAGTAAAGCAGAACCTACTCACGAAGACTTTAAAGATATTTTATCCTATATTATAAAAAAGGTAATGTCGAAAGACAAACAACTAGAGGGAGCACTCGAAGAAAACTTTCAAAACGCTGATGACGACTTGTTTTTACTTTTTCATCTTATTCAAAAATATATAGATGGATTAAAAGATGATAATCCACAAATTTTTATAGATAGCATTAAAACGTGGGAAGATGAACAATCATTTCCGAAGCAACTTTTAAGAGCTTATATCCAACACGAAGAAGAAATTGAAAAACACATTCATCCTAATCTCAAAAACTGGGA
>JBIKJU010000029.1:0-13154 GCA_044360745.1 Chitinophagales bacterium | reverse complement strand
TATTTTCTATAACTACTATAGCGTCATCTACTATTATGCCGAGTGCCAATAACAAAGCGAATAATACCATAACGTTCATAGTTAGCCCCAAACTCGGCATTAGTAAAAAGGCTATTAAGGTTGATAAAGGAACTGAAAGTCCAACAAAAAAAGCATTCTGAAAGCCCATGAAAAACATCAACAACAAAACTACTAATGAAAAGCCAATAATAACGGTGTTAATCAAATCATGAAGTTGAACTCTTGTTTGCTCAGATGTATCACCTGTCACTTGTACGTTTACTCCTTCTGGAAATTTATCAAGCTTATATTCATCAATAAATCCATAAATTTTATCAGTTGCGTTAAGTAAGTTTTCACCACTTCGTTTAATTACATTTAGGGTGACTACGGTTTTATTATCCAACCGAGCAAAGTCTTGTTTATCAGCATAACCATCTTGAATAACAGCAATATCTTTTAGGAATACAGGATTCCCTATAAATGAACGAACAATAAGATCTTCCAATTCTCTTGGATCTTTAAATTCTCCAGTTACTCGAAGATTTCTTCTCAAATCTCCTATTCTAATTTCACCTCCTGAAATATTTAAATTTTGACGAGCTATCGCATTTTCAATATCAGAAAAAGCAATGCCAGAAGCTGTCATTTTATAAAGGTCAACATTAACTTGTATCTCCCTATTATATCCTCCAATGATATCTACTCTAGTAATTTCTTTAAGTGTTTCTATTTTATCCTTCAAATCCTCAGCATAATTTTTCAACTGATCTAAAGGAATATCACCAGCTAAATTGATATTCATGATTGGCATTTCAGAAATATCAAATTCTTGAATTTGAGGATCAGATTTCAAATCGGTTGGCAAATCTTTTTTAGCTTGGTCAACTGCGTCTGTTACCTTTTGTTTGCAAACTTTTGGATCTTGATCGGTGCTAAACTCTGCCACTACCAAACAAAAATCAGACATTGAGTTACTCGTGATTTTTGCTACTCCATTTATAGATTTTATCTGTTTTTCGAGAGGCTTCGCTATCAGATTTTCAATGTCTTCGGGAGTAGCTCCTGGATATATTGTAGCAACAGAAATAGTAGGAACTACAACGTCAGGAAAAAGTTCTTTGGGTAAACTCTGATAAGTAACAAAACCAGCAAAGGAAACTATAAGTGTAAATACATATATAGCTGTTCGGTTTTCTACACACCAACTTGTAAATTTAAATTCTTTGAGATTTGATAGATTCATCTTTATATTTTTTAATTGCAGTTTGTGAAAAGGAGTAGATATTAGTAACTAATTTTTTGCCCATCTACTACTTCACTAAAACCAACTGTAATAATTTTATCGCCTAAAGAAAGCCCACTTGTGATAATTATTTTACCATCATAATAATCGCCTGTCCCTACATTTTTCTTTACAGCCTTACCATTTTCAGCTACTAAAACGTACTGACCTTTTTCATTTTTCTGAACAATATTTTGAGGCACTACTATGGCATTTTTGACAATATTGTCATTAATCAATAATCGTGCTATCATATTTGCTTTAAACTCGTTTGTAGAATTAGGCAATCTCACTTCAACATTAAAAGTTCTGGTTTGTCTATCTACTGTTTGACCTACATAAGTTACTTTTGTTTCTATAGTTTTATTGATGTCTGGAAAATTAACTTGTACCATATCACCAATCTTAACTTTTCCGATATAAGCATCAGATAGCTTTGACTTTATTATCATATTAGAAGAGTTGACTACTCTAACCCCAGGCATTAATTGACTTGGAGCTGCCATATCACCTAGCTTTACCCTTACTTCATCTACTATCCCATTAATTGGCGACTTACATTTAGTGAGCTCAATAGCAGCTCTCAAATTTGCTATTTGCTTTTCAAGAGTTTCTTTTCCTGATTTTGCTTGCAAAAACTGTAGCTCACTTCCTATGTTTTGGTCCCAAAGCTTTTTCTGCTTTTCAAATGCTACTCTTGCCAAATCAAGTTGAGATTCTACTACTTCTATTTGCTTTATATAAGTTGAAGCATCAGTGGTATATAATACCTGACCTTTTCCAACTCTGTCTCCCTCTTTTACATAAATAGAAGTAACAATGCCTGGTGCCATTTGAATAGCTAACACATTTTCGAGTGCATCAATACTACCTTGCAACTCAATATAATGCTTAAAATCTGAGGTCTGCACTGAATCAATACCAATATTTTTGGCCTTCTCAGAACTTACTCCTTTAGGATCAAGTTTCCTCAATTCTGCTTCCAATTTTGTGATATTATCTTGTATATTTTTTTGTTCCTTCTTAAGATCTTGCAATGCTTTCTTCTTTGATTCCAAGGTATTTGGATTAGTACAAGACTGAAAACTAATAACAGTAACTAGTATCAAAATATTTACAAATTTGCTTTTCATAATTTATGATTGTATATGTTTAAAATTTATTTTACGCCTAATGATTTATCTAAATCAGCTTTAGTGTTGAGTACATTTAAAGTTGATTGGATTTTCTTTAATTGATTTTGAATCAAATCTTGCTCCGCTTGTACCAACTCAAAACTACTCCCTACCCCTTCTTTAAATTTGATTCGATTAATGTTATAAATCCTTTCGCTTAGTTTCACACTCCGGTCACTTGTTTTTTCATCTAATATCGAAGATTCAAAATTAGTTTTTGAGACAGCTGCCTGTAGTTCTGCGGCTTTTGTAAAATTCTCAAATTCATTGCGCGTTTTCTGGAGATCCAATTTTTTTTGTTTGACTTGTGCATTTTTTAATCCAGAATCAAAAATAGGTACAGACATGGTAAGACCTACTAATCCAGTTTGAAACCAGTTGTTAGTACCTCTGCTATTATTTCTAAAAATATCCACAAACTTATTTGTCTGTGCTTGGCCTGCATAACTAAGAAAACCAAATAATGAAGGGATGTAACCAGATGCAACTTGGTCTTGATCAAGTTTGCCAAGTTTAAGAGCTGTCTCTAAAAGTTCGTACTCCATTCTATTTTTTACATCAAAATTTTGATCTGAACCGCTTACCTTATCTCTTAGTATTTCTAATTTATCAGATAAAACAACAGGTGTATTAATACCTAAGCCTATTTGAAATTTAAGGTTTGACAATGCTATTTCTTTCAATTTATCTTGTGTTTGAATCTGCGCCTCTAGGGTAGCCTGTATGAGTTCTAGTCGATTTACATCGAGCTCCTCTACAAATCCAGCCTTATATACTTCGCGCGTATCATTTACTAATTTGGTCACAGCTTTATAAGTATCATCAAGATAAGTCTTAGAGTGTATAGCAGCTGCCGCTTGATGATAGGCCTTTATCACATTGTATTTAATATCTTGATCAGAAAGCAATTTGTTGATATTAGCTGTTTTGAGTAATTCTTTAGCAGCCCTCAACCCTAAGATATATCGGCCATCAAATATCAACTGGCTTAATTGAAATCCTGCTTTCAAATCGTGTGGGAGCACAAAAGAGATATCCGTATTTTGCGTTCTTGCTCTATCTAAAATAGGTCCAATTTCTGTAGGAAACTTATCAAATAGAACGGCATTAATTTGATTGGATGCATTATTTGGATCTGCAAAAATTTCTGCAAACGCTGGCGATATTGGTCGTTTGAAAAAATACTGATAATCGACACTTCCAGTTATGGTCGGTAGGCCAGTGGTTGTGATTTCCCAATTTCGCGCTTTGGCTTTTTGAATATCTAATTCTGCATTCTTAGCAGCTACATTATTTTGTAGAGCCAACTGCACTGCCCGATCAATAGACAATGACATCATAGGATCACGTTGAGCAATAATGTTTGTAAAAAACATAATGCTAGCTATAAAGAAACTAATTTGGAGTGTTGTTTTATTTTTCATTTGAGATATATGCTATTTTGAATTGGTAACTTTTGATTGAATTTTATTAAATATTTTAATACCCTGAGCTGATAATATACCATGAAGGTGATATTTAATAAACTGTCCGTATATAGTGAGGAAAGAATAACTTTTAGAGGAAAAATTTTTCTGATCAAAAATAGCGACAATGCTAGAAATGTAAAACCCAGATATAATGTCTACATCCATACCATCCCTATACAAGCCCTCGTCTATTCCTCTTTTTAAATTTTTTTGAATAGCATTTCGAACATGTGTTTGCCGAAAGTTTTCAAATAAATCAAAAGCTTCAGGAAAATGTCGTTGAAGGTCATAGATGATAGAAAGGTCTATCTCTTGCATGTGAGAGGCCACATTTTCAACTATTTTCATCATTTCATCAATAGCATTGTTTGCCGAAGATTGTATTGTTCTGATCTGCTCTAGTTCAATCTGTATGTGCTGTTGCATTACTTTATAAACCAAATCTGCTTTATTCTCTACTGTTTGGTATAGGGTCTTTTTGGAAATCCCCATGTGCTTAGCAAGGTCATCCATAGTCATACTCTTAATGCCAAATCGCATAAAAAGTGATGTAGACTGAGCTAATATTTTATCTTGAATGGTCATGAACTTGGATGCAAATAAACAAATAAACACTAAGGAAACAAAATTTGTTGCAAAAGTTTCCAATTCCTTAACAATTTAACCAAGTAGGAATCAACATCAAGTTGAGTTAAAAAAAATACTTTAATGTTAAAGGATGTAAAATTATTAGGTATTTATCTCCCATAACTTCAAAAAAGGCATTAGATTTGCGAATACTAAATTTGAAAACAATTATTCAAAAAATTAAACAGACTGAAATGAAAAAAATAATGATGATTTTGGCAGTAGCTGGATTAAGCTACACAGCAAATGCACAAGAAGCTACACCAGACCCAAACGCCCCAGATATAAAATGGGAATCTACTACTATAGATTATGGTAGTGTGAAGAAAGGAGATGAGTCAGTAGCTACTAAAACTTTCAAATTTACTAATACTGGAAAAACACCTTTAATTTTATCTTCTTGTAGAGGAAGTTGCGGATGTACTGTACCTACATGTCCTACAGAACCAATTTTGCCAGGCAAAGGTGGTACAATAAGTGTGCACTATGACGTTAATAGAATTGGACCTTTTACCAAAACAGTATCAGTATCTTCAAACTCTAAAACACCTAATGAAACGTTGAAAATCACTGGTAATGTACTAGACGAAGCTTCTGCTCCTGCTGAAGCACCAGCTTCTGCTCCTGTGCAACAAGTAAAACCAGCTACTGGTACTGCTTCGCCAGCTCAACCATCTAAAACTGCTCCTAAACGCACAACTCCTGCTAAAGCTACTTCAGCAACACCTACTAAAGGCGACTCTGGTGTCGCAAAATCTAACGCTAAAGGTCAAACTAAATAATTTCATTTTTAAATATTTTCAAAGCCGTTCAAAAATTGAACGGCTTTTTTTATTTTCGTAGTATAATGAGACTAACTATACTGCTAAGCAGTTTTATTTTATTTACTTCTTTCTCAAAATCTCAGCCGATCAGGACTGGAAAATGGGGCATTGAGGCTAGCTATCAAGTTGCTACTTTTATCAAGCACTCACCGAAAATCATCAAAATCCCATCTACACTGTCTCACAATGCAGAGTTGTCTTTTTTTCATAAAACATTTGGCTCTAAACCTTGGCACAAACCACTCAATTATCCAGAAGTAGGTGGAGCAGTTGGCTATTTTAGATTTGGTGATAATAAAGTTTTTGGTGATGCATATACCATTCTTGGTACAGCAAAATTCTATCTTTTTAGATCGAAATATGTCAATGGCTTCATAAGAATTGGTGGAGGATTCGGGTTTTTGACTAGATATCATGATTATATCACAAACCCTCAAAACAACATTGTCTCTTCTGTGGTCAATTTAGCTGTGCAGTTTCGAACTGGATTAGAATTTAAACCACACCCTCAGTTTGCTATACAAACAGCTTTTAATTTTACACATTACTCAAATTCGGCAGCTACTGTGCCTAACTATGGTATAAATATAATAGGTGGCAGTATAGGCATAAAGGTGTATCCGAAATTGACAACAGAAGAATATGACTGCACTAAAAAGAAACCTAAAAAGCGAAATGAAGTGATGGCACGCTATCAGTTTGGACTGCAACAAGTATATGGACAAAACGGCCCTATTTATCCAGTACATGGTGGATCAATAGTATATCTTCGATATCTTAATAGCGCAAATAAAATTTTTGGTGGTTTTGCAGTAGAGTATCTACAAGGACTCAACAATAAACTGGTCTATAATGATACTGAAAAAGATGATGCACTTCGTGAATCTATTTTCCCAAGTTTACTGATTGGTGATGAAATTATTTTAGGGAAAGCGAGCATGCTGTTTGCACTGGGTGTGTATCTTACTAAAAACAAACACATCCCATATCCTGTATACGCTAAAGTTGGCGGTAATTATTATTTCGCTGAGTTTGGAAAGGACAAAGGCTACAAATTTTTTGTAGGCACGGCTGTAAAATCACATCTTCAAGTAGCACAATATTGGGAGTTTTCGAGCGGGGTATGCTTCTAAAATTTTTGATCATTAAAAAGTTTATCTTTGAAGCATAGACCTAACTGATGAAATCTTCTTTTCGAATACAACTTTTTACATTGGCGGTAGCAGTAGTGCTGTTGATAGTAAAAGCCGTAGCATATGTCATTACAGATTCTGTAGCGATTTACACTGATGCTCTGGAGAGTATCGTGAATGTTATCGCTGCGCTGATGGGAACTTATAGCCTTTATATTGCTTTTGCCCCGAAAGACGAAAATCATCCCTATGGTCATGGCAAAATAGAATTTATCACTTCGGCGCTAGAAGGCGCTATGATAGTGATAGCAGGAGTTATGATGCTGTATCATGCCGGAATAAGCTTTATTAAGCCTCACCCCATCAACAGGATTGACCTTGGATTGGTGCTAATTCTAATCACTGGATTGGTCAACATGGGAGTGGGATTGTTTAGCATCAAAAAAGGGAAAGGTTCCAATTCTCCGGTCTTGACTGCAAGTGGGGAACATCTGCTTTCAGACACCTACACTACCCTAGGAATTGTGGCTGGCTTAATACTATTTACTATCACCAAATGGCAATGGATAGATGGGCTAACAGCGGCTATTTTTGGAGCTTATGTTATGCTTACGGGATTTAAAATCATCAGAAAATCCATAGCTGGTGTAATGGATGAAACTGACATAGAGCTAGTAAAAGAATTAGCGGAATTTTTAGAAAACAATCGTCAACCCAATTGGATAGATATCCATAATCTGCGTGTCATTAAATATGGATCAAGCTTACATATAGATTGCCACCTCACTCTCCCGTTTTTTTATACTATTCAAGAAGCACATGACGAACAAGATCTATTAAACAACTTGATAAGTTCAAAATTTGGTAATAGAATAGAAATGTTTGTACACATAGATAGTTGCCAAGAATTTTCTTGCTCTATCTGCATTAAGCAAGACTGCACAAAACGAAAACACCCATTAAAAAATACACTCCAATGGAACTGGGAAAATATGACCAAAAATCAGAAACATTTTAATTAGGTGCTAAATAAAGTTATTTCTTACTCACTCAAAATCTTCACCTCTGTTCTTCTATTTTGTTGTCTGCCAGCGTCAGTTTCATTACTTTCTACTGGTTCTGTATCGCCATATCCTTTAGCTTGCACATGAGCTGCCTGTATACCATTTTTAATTAGAAATGCTCGTACAGTATTTGCTCGGTCTTGAGATAGCTTTAAATTATTTATTGCACTACCTACATTATCAGTATGGCCACCTATTTCGATGACAAGTTTTGGTTTGAGTTTGAGATATGATACTAACTCGTTGAGAGCGGTGTAGGAATCAACTCGCAAGCTCGATTTGCCAGTATCAAAATTCACATTATCAAGTGTAAAATATCTAGGTGGAGTCACCGTGATAGTATAGGTCATCATATAAGCCGTCTTTTGTAATGGTAGCTCCAACTCTAAATCAGTATCTACATCTACAAAAGCTTTGTACTTTACTTTATACTTTTTGCTAGTGGGTAGCAATATCGAAAACTCACCTTTTTCGTTAGTCACTTTTGTAAACTCCTTTTTAGATACCCAATCAATAAAACTGATTTCACTGTTTGCCTGCACCATATCTTTATCATCTACTGCTTTTACTTTTATCAGTGCCTGCTCTACTGTAGGCTTCAACTCTTGAGCATTTATAATTATACTTTGAAGCAACAATACTGCTAGAATGAAAAGATTTTTCATAATTACTTGATTTTAATTCTAAACGGAATAAAGCGCCCAAAAAGTATATATCTAACTATATTTTTAGCGAAAATTCGCTATTGTCGATTTCGCGAATGCTAATGGATGCTAAAATACTTTGAATTTGTATACAATTTATAGATTTGCAGACGAAAAAAATTATTCAAACCACTTAAATTCAAATTATGGCATTTGATATAGAAATAATCAAAAAAGTTTATGCAGAATTGCCTGCTAAAGTAGAAGCTGCTAGAAAGGCTCTAGGTCGCCCATTGACCTTAACGGAGAAAATTCTTTATTCTCACCTACATGCAGATACAAAATTGGAAAAGTTTGAAAGAGGAGGATCATATGTAGACTTTGCACCAGACAGAGTGGCCATGCAAGACGCAACTGCTCAAATGGCTTTATTGCAGTTTATGCAAGCTGGAAGACCGAAAGTAGCTGTACCTTCTACTGTACATTGCGACCACCTTATCCAAGCTAGAGATGGAGCGAGCGATGATTTGTCTAGAGCTAAAAATGAAAGTGAAGAAGTATTTGATTTCTTAGCCTCTGTATCAAATAAATATGGTATTGGATTTTGGAAACCAGGTGCTGGAATTATTCATCAGATAGTATTAGAAAACTATGCTTTCCCAGGAGGTATGATGATAGGTACAGACTCTCATACAGTAAATGCAGGAGGCCTAGGTATGGTAGCTGTAGGCGTGGGCGGAGCAGATGCTTGCGATGTGATGGCAGGACTAGCATGGGAGTTGAAATTCCCAAAACTTATTGGAGTAAAATTAACTGGCAAACTTAGTGGATGGTGTTCTGCAAAAGATGTCATCTTGAAAGTAGCGGGAATTTTGACAGTAAAAGGTGGCACAGGAGCTATAGTAGAGTATTTTGGTGAAGGTGCAACGTCTATGAGCTGTACTGGCAAAGGCACTATCTGCAACATGGGTGCAGAAATAGGAGCTACTACGTCTACATTTGGATATGATGAAAGCATGGAACGATACCTTAGAGCTACCGAAAGAGCTGATGTGGCGGATGCAGCGAATACAGTAAAAGAACATTTAACGGCTGACCCTGAGGTATATGCTAACCCTTCTCAATATTTCGATCAATTGATAGAAATTAATTTAGATGAATTAGAACCATATATTAATGGTCCTTTCACACCAGATTTAGCTACACCAATTTCTAAAATGAAAGAGGCTGCGGCTGCTAATGGCTGGCCACTAAAAGTAGAAGCTGGATTAATAGGATCATGTACCAACTCTTCATACGAAGATATTTCGAGAGCTGTTTCTTTAGCTCAACAAGTAAAAGACAAAAATCTAGTAGCTAAAGCAGAATTTAGTATCACTCCAGGTTCAGAACAGATACGCTATACGATAAACAGAGATGGATTTATTGATACATTTAATGCTATAGGAGCTAAGGTGTTTGCTAATGCCTGTGGACCTTGTATAGGAATGTGGAGCAGAGTAGGTGCTGAAAAAAAGGAGAAAAACACAATTATCCATTCATTCAATAGAAACTTTGCTGCTCGTCAAGATGGCAACCCAAATACATACGCTTTTGTAGCTTCACCTGAAATCACTACGGCACTTGCTATAGCTGGAAATTTAGGATTTAATCCGCTAACGGACACCCTCACTAATGAAAATGGTGAACAAGTAAAATTAGACCCGCCTAGAGGTGCGGAATTGCCAGCAAGAGGTTTTGCTGTAGAAGATGCAGGTTTTCAAGCACCAGCAGCTGATGGTAGCGGTGTAGTTGTAGCGGTGTCGCCTACTTCTAGCCGTCTGCAATTGTTAGAGCCGTTTGCGGCTTGGGAAGGTACCGACTTAAAAGGGCTAAAACTATTGATAAAAGCAAAAGGCAAATGTACAACTGACCATATCTCTATGGCTGGTCCATGGTTGAAATTTAGAGGTCACTTAGATAATATATCAAACAATATGCTCATCGGTGCAGTCAACTATTTCAACGAAAAAACCAACTCTGTTAAAAATCAACTTACTGGAGCCTATGATGAAGTACCAAACGTACAGCGTTCTTACAAAGCCGCTGGAATAGGTTCAATCGTAGTAGGAGATGAAAATTACGGAGAAGGTTCATCTCGCGAGCATGCAGCTATGGAGCCTCGTCATTTAGGGGTTCGTGTGGTATTAGTTAAATCTTTTGCTCGTATCCACGAAACAAACTTGAAAAAACAAGGAATGCTAGGAGTCACTTTTGCAAACAAAGCAGACTATGATAAGTTTTTAGAGGATGATACTATTGATGTGATAAGCTTAACATCCTTTGCGCCAAATACCCCACTTACCTTAGTTCTAAATCATGCAGATGGTACTAAAGATGAGATAAGTGTAAACCACACTTACAATGCTCAACAAATCGAGTGGTTTAAAGCTGGCGGTGCCTTAAACATCATCAGAAGAAGTATCGCGAAATAAGTTTATACAAATTCTGATAATCAAAAAAGCGCTTCAGAGATGGAGCGCTTTTTTTTGGCATTATAAAATTTTTAATAGTTATGAGATGAAATTACCCAAAATATATTAAAAAATTAACTCTTTAACTAAATTGCTGTTATAATTGGTCGTTTAATAATAAATTTGATTTTAAGTAAAAATGGCAGAATATAGCCCAAAGTCCGCTTTTAAGAAGCTATTCAAATTCATAGAATTAGAGAGAAAAGATATAGGCAACTTATATCTCTTTGCTTTGATAAGTGGGTTAATATCCCTTTCATTACCATTGGGGATACAAGCTATGATCACTTATTTGTTTGCTGGCAAAGTTTCTAGCTCTGTGGTTATTTTAATAGCGTTGATTTTACTTGGAATACTAGTCAGCGGTGTAATGATGTATTTCAATTTGGTCATCACCGAACGGATTCAGCAAAAGAACTTTGCGAGATACACATTAAAAGTTGCAGAAACTTTCCCAGATATTGATTTATCAAAAACAGGAAGTACCTATTTGCCAGAATTTGCCAATAGATTTTTTGATATACCGATATTGCAAAAAAATATATCGAAGATTTTGATTGATTTCCCCGTAGCTAGTCTTCAAGTTATATTTGGGCTTTTACTTCTTTCCATTTATCACCCTGTCTTTATCTTTTTCAATATTTTGATTCTTGGCGGTCTAATTCTTTTCTTCAGATTCACTTTTGATAGAGGGTTTAAGTCTAGCGTAATGGAGTCAAATTATAAATACGCCATAGGCTATTGGTTAGAAGACATAGCGAATAATATAAAGTCTATAAAGTTAAATACTAACACACAGTATGTATTAGAACGAACAGACAAACTTGTTTATAAATATGTTCAGGCTAGAAAAGATCACTTTGACGTACTCGGTTTTCAGTTTGGAGGTTTTGTTTTGTTTAAGCTTTTTACGATAGCTACACTTCTACTCGTAGGAGCATTTCTTTTTTTGAATCAAGAAATAAACTTAGGCCAATTAGTAGCCAGTGAAATCATCGTCATTACGATTATCAACTCAGTAGAAAAACTTTTTTCCCTCTTAGAAACTCTATACGATACGCTTACGGCATTCGATAAAGTACATAAACTTTTAGATATCGAAAAAGAAAAAGAAGGCACCTTAGACTTCAATTGTAAAGATTTAGATGCTCTGTCTTTAGAACTAAAAGATGTGAGCTATAAATTTTCAGAATCTTCATCCTACTCGCTAAAAAACATATCCCTAAAAATAGCTGAAGGTGAGAAAATAGCCATAATGGGAGCTGAAGGATCTGGCAAGTCTACGTTGATGAAAATTTTAGCTGGAGCTATCTCATCATCATCTGGACTAGTGACCGTTAATGACATACCTATAGATAACATTAAAAAGCTTAACCTTAGATCTAGAATCAGTGAACTACTATCCGATAGAGAAATATTTAAAGGCACTGTAATAGATAACATTTTGGTAGGTGACAAAACCGTGAAAACAGAGGTGATAATAGCAGAATGTGAAAAAATGGGATTATTATCATATATTCAAAATATGCCTAATGGATTTGAACATACGTTAGAATCTACTGGTAAAAGTTTGCCGAGAGGAGTGATTATAAAAATCCTTTTGCTTAGAGCGTTTATAGATAATCCAGCATTTGTATTGCTAGAAGATTATTGGAGTATCCTTACGCCAAACGAAAAACAAAAAATCGAAAATTATATCCTTTCTAAAACCAATAAGAGCACTACTATAGTAGCTACAAACGATGTCTTATTTGCTTCTAAATTTGACACCGTGGTGTTAATGGAAAATGGGCAAATAGTTGCAAAAGGTAAAATTAGTGATATTTCAAAACATGAAATTTTTGTGAGAAACTATGGAATCAATAGATAATAAAATAAGCGAGCTGCCATCGCTAGTTTACGCCTCCCAACTAGGTATAGATGCAAAATACAGAAGAATATTTTTATTCTTTTTGTTTCTAGCTATCTTAGCCTTGTTTTTGCCGTGGACACAGAACATAAGAGCCAAAGGTACATTGACTACATTGTATCCTGGAGAGCGCCCTCAAGAACTTAATTCTATTATTCATGGACAAGTAGAGCAGTGGTTTGTAAAAGAAGGTGATATGGTCAATAAAGGTGACACCATTTTGAAATTGACAGAGATAAAAATGGAGTATTTAGACCCCGAATTATTGAACAGAACAGAAGAACAAATAGAATCTAAGCAAGGAAGCAACAATGCTTATCGTCAAAAAATAATTGCCATCGAACAGCAACGTCTAGCTCTTGAAAATGGAAGGCGATATAAAATAAGTCAAGCACAAAATAAGATAAGACAAATAGAAAATTATTTATCTGCTGACAGTATGGCGTTAATAGCAGCAGATAATGACTTAAGTATAGCCGACAAACAACTCAAGCGACAAAAAGAAATGTTT
>JBIKJU010000214.1:0-3940 GCA_044360745.1 Chitinophagales bacterium | reverse complement strand
AATGGATGCCGCTAATATTTTAAAACCAGAACTCGCAAGAGGTGAACTGAGAGCCATTGGTGCTACTACACTCAACGAATATCAAAAACATTTCGAAAAAGATAAAGCGCTAGAACGTAGATTTCACAAAGTGATGGTAGATGAACCATCGGTAGAAGATGCCATTTCTATTTTAAGAGGATTGAAAGAGCGTTACGAAACGCATCATAAAGTTCGTATAAAAGATGAAGCAATTATAGCAGCCGTGACCCTTTCAGATCGATATATAAATGAACGATTTTTGCCAGATAAGGCCATAGATTTGATTGATGAAGCTGCTGCAAAATTGCGATTGCAAATGAATTCTATGCCAGAAGAGCTAGATGAGATTGAGAGAAAAATAATGCAGTTGGAAATAGAACTTGAGGCTATAAAACGCGAAAATGATGAACGAAAAATTCAAGATATAAAAGCTGAATTGGCGGAATTGCAAGAGCGAAGAAATCAGTTTAAAGCTAAATGGCAATCGGAGAAAGAAATCATAGAGTCTATACAAACTACTAAGCAAAAAATAGAAGCTTACAAGCTAGAAGCTGAACAGTATGAGCGTATTGGGGAGTATGGTAAAGTAGCAGAAATTAGATATGGAAAAATCAAAGAAGAAGAAAATGCTATAACCGTTTTAGAAGAAAAGTTAGCTTCTATTTCTCCAGAAAAAAGAATGCTTAATGAAGATGTGCTGGCAGATGATATCGCGGCTATTATTTCAAAATGGACGGGTATCCCCGTTTCTAAAATGCTGGAAAGTGAATCTAAAAAACTACTTCATCTTGAAGCAAAATTAGGAGAACGTGTAAAAGGTCAAGAAGATGCTATAGCAGCTGTTTCAGATGCTATTCGAAGATCTAGAGCTGGCTTGCAAGATGAGAAAAAACCTATTGGCTCGTTCTTATTTTTAGGCACTACAGGTGTTGGTAAAACTGAATTGGCAAAGGCACTTTGTGAATTACTTTTCAATGACGAAAATGCAATGGTGCGAATAGACATGAGTGAGTATCAAGAGAAACATGCCGTGTCTAGACTGGTGGGTTCACCTCCTGGCTATGTGGGATACGATGAAGGAGGGCAGCTCACAGAGGCCATAAGAAGAAAACCTTATTCTGTAGTGTTGTTTGATGAAATAGAAAAAGCTCATCCAGATGTGTTTAATATTTTACTACAAGTGCTTGATGATGGACGACTAACTGATAATAAAGGTCGTACTGTCAACTTTAAAAATACGCTCATTATCATGACTTCAAACATAGGATCTGACTTAATTCAAAAGGCATTTGAACATGTAACCGAAGAAACATTATTTGCTGTAACGGAAACAACAAGGCTAGAAGTAGTAGAGCGTTTAAAACAGCATGTACGACCAGAGTTTTTGAATAGAATAGATGAGATAGTAATGTTTAAGCCATTACTTCGCAAACAAATCAGAGCTATCGTAGATCTTCAGTTGTTAGATATTAATCATCGTTTGAAAGAAAAAGAAATCACGCTTAGTATGACGGATGCTGCATTAGATTGGTTGGGCGAAAATGGCTACGATCCACAGTATGGCGCACGACCACTCAAACGACTGATACAGCGCGAAGTAGTGAATGAGTTGTCAAAACTAATTTTAGCAGGAGAGGTACATAAAGGCAATACCATACGAGTAGGGGAGAAGAATGGTGTTTTGGAGTTTGTGGTGGAGTAGGGGAAGAAAAAAATAGCCCTCGTTTTCAATGAGGTTTATTTATGCTCAATTTTTTTAATACAGAATAAATCTACCCTTCTATTCATATATTGATTTGTATTACTAATTGGATTTTTAGAACCTTCTCCATAAAATGGGATATCAAAGTATTTAGATAATTTTTTGCTAAAAGTTGAAGCCCTCTCTATTGAAAGTAATTTATTATATGTTGAATCACCTGTTATATCTGTATGCCCAATTGCTAAAAAGTTATTACAAGAATCAATATTTATTATTGAATCAATTTTAAGACTATCAATTTCACTTGAGTTTAAATCATAAAAGTGTCTGTAAACTAAAATAGTATCAAAATAGTCGCTATAACTTTGTTTTATAGCAATTTTAGGGTAACCAGATACTTCGGTCACAACTACATTATCTATTGCATAAGATACAATCCCTCTTTTTAGAATTTTATCTTTTTTTAAGTATGATTTAGGGATTTCATTTGATAAATTACCAATATAGATATATTTCTCTCCTCCTTTTGCTTTATATTGGAATTTAAATTTTTCGAATGTGTTAGGGATATAGCTATCAAATTCAAAACTTGGTAAAACTTTATTGTAATTGTAAAAATTCTCAACTATAGGGGATAACTCTAAATTTGTATCAGAAAGAAGAACCTCAATTTTATTGAAATTTAAATCCTTTTTGTCATGTCTTATCATAAATGAAATCTCATATTCTTCATCTCTTAGTAATTCTTTCGATAACATTCCTTTAGCATTTGAAATTGAATATGCATTGTCTGAAATTATAGAAAGGGTGGTAATTTTTCTATAGCAACAACCACTGTATGCTTTACCAACAACTTCTGAATATCTCCCAATTCTGAGTGTTGAATCATCCCAATATTTAATACCAACTCTATGTTCTCCAATTTCTAGATTATGTTTAAAACAAAAAGTATCTAACACATAATAGAAGCTATCAATCTCATTGTCGTATATAAGTTTATTGAACAAAATAAGATCGTCCATTTCCCCATTTAAGACAATGTTTGTTTGCCCATATAATGTTGAGTAGAAATTTAAGAGGTAGTTTGCAATAATAAATATTACAAATCTACCTCTTTTCATAATAGCATCAATCAATAGCATGGTTATCAGTGCCAATATAAGCTGAACTTGGGTTAAACTCTGTATCTGCTTCTATTGACTCTACAAGTAAGTCATCTAATGTAGATTTACTATATTTGTTAACTACAAAAAGAGTAATTCCATTTACAACAACTACATTGAAAGTAAATACCTCATCTTCTCCTAGAATTGACTCTAAAGAGAAGTTAATGTATATCTCTTCATTAGTTGTTTGGTGTGTAATTAAAACGTGATCTCCGTTATCTTCAAGTAGCCATTCATTATTTAAAGAAGGAAATCTTGCATCACAACAGCAACATTTTGTTGATGAGCAGTCGCAAGATGAGTATTGTGAGCTACCACATGACTCAGCCCTTCCTCCAAAACAATGAGCTCCGCTACAACTTCCTCCATGTGGAGGATAGCAAACGTATATTGCAGATGTGCTTAATGATTGTAGGAAAAAAAACGTTGTCAAAAAAAATGATAAAAGCTTAGTTTTCATAAATTTTAATTTTAATTATTCACCCCTTTCTTCTAGGCCTTAGGGTTAATGTTAAGCCTATCTTTAAGAATAGTTTTGCTTGCAAGCAAAGCAAAGATAAATAACTTTTTGTGTTAAAATAAAGCAAGAAGATTGTAATAATTTTAGTTTAACTATTTTTTTTTCTTTTAATAAATTTTGTTTATGCAAAGTAGCAATAAAGATGAGGAAAATCTTAAAAGAATAATTGGACTTAATTTAAGGAAGATAAGGTTGGAAAAACAAATTGAAGTTAAGAAATTATGTGATGATTTAAAGATTTCAGTGAGTACATATAGTAATATTGAAAGGGGTATTACAGATATAAATATTAGTAGACTTATCCAGTTGTCAAACTATTTATCAGTTCATTATTCTGAAATTCTTACATTCAGTACTTCAACAACATATAATTTTTCGCCCATTTGCAACGAGGATAGCTCTCAAACCAATTATAACAATCAATCACATTTTTTTAATTCTAGCGGATGGGAGGTAGCCCTTAATCAGGCAAATCAAGAAATTAAAAATCTAAATGATGTCAATGAGAATTTGTTAAAACTTATAGACAAA
>JBIKJU010000213.1:0-3949 GCA_044360745.1 Chitinophagales bacterium | reverse complement strand
GCTATCATTTAACTTCCTCCAGCTTCTCCAATTTGTAGTATCCAAATTTGCAAAACTTCCAAAAGTGATATTAGGTGCTTGATAAACTTTCACCCCTTTAGATCCATTAACTCTAAGAGATGCTGATTGCAGAGTATTACTTGGAAACTGTGCTGGCCTTGATGAGAATGCAATATGCCAGTTATCATCATTTACATTGGCTACAGTGCCATTTTGTAAGCTATAAAATATTCTGTTAGATTGTGCGTTATTGAGCGATAAGCTGTCTAAACTTGCAGATAAAGAACTAAATATCAATAAAGAGAAAGTGAAAAATATGTATTTCATAATTATAAATCGTTTCGCAAACAAACACTAATGGCTCATAAAGTTTGTCATAAAACTGTCATTTTTTTGTATTCTATGACAAAAATCACTTATTTTAAGTTTTAACCACCGTTTTATGTTCAACAACTTTTCTCCCTCCTCAAAAATCTGGATTTATCAGTCTGATAGAATATTGACTGATGATGAAGTAATATTACTTAACGAAAAAGCAAATTCTTTTGTAAATGAATGGGCTGCTCACAAAGTACAATTGAAGGCTTCAGCTACTGTGCACGCTCATCTGTTTTTGATTTTAGTGGTAGATGAACAACAAGCCAGCGCGAGTGGATGCTCTATAGATAGCTCTGTTAGGTTTGTAAAAGATATGGAAGTTTCCTTAGGTGTTTCATTTTTTGATAGACTAAGAGTAGCCTATGAAAGTCAAGGACAAATAAATATCGCCAATTATAAAGAACTTGTGACCGCTATCAACGAGGGTAATTTACCTCACAATGTTTTAATCTTCGACAACACTATCACTTCGCTTAATGACCTCCAAACCTCTTGGCGAAAACCTATAAGCCAATCTTGGTTAGCGAAATTTTTAAATGTAGAGCAAGTTAGATAAAATGGATATTTACGCTCGAAAATCACGGTATAAATTGTTGTTGCTATTCGTAGCAATAGTCATCGGTTTAGGTACTATATTTTACACAAACTTTATCACAAAAAAAATAGCAAAAGAGGAGGAGAGGCGAGCAAAGCTTTGGGCAGAAGCGGTCACCAGTAGAGCGAAGCTCATAAAGTACACTAATGAACTTTTTAATAAGCTTTCTATTGATGAGCGAAAAAAAGTAGATGTGTGGGCTCAATCTACCAAGTTTATTATCACAGTTGAGAATGACGAAGAGCTAAATTTTTTCAGCAATATTATTACCAGTAATACAGATATACCAGTTATTTTGACAGATTTTAATGGGAACATTGTGGATGCTAGAAATATGAAAATATCAGAAAATATAAGTGGTAAGATTATTTTTGATACCCTTTTTTCTGGGTTTAGAATTTATCCTCCCATAGCAGTATCTTATCTTGGTAGAAAAAATTTTATTTATTATAAAGATTCTAATCTCTTTTCGGAATTAAAAAATACGCTAAACGAAATTATCAATTCTTTTATTTCTGAAGTAGTTATCAACACTGCATCAGCTCCTGTGATTATGCTTGATGACGAAAATCAGTTGAAGGCCTTTGGAAATATAGATTCTACAAACATAGATAACTCGCAAAAGCTTGATGCAATGATAGCGACTATGAAAAAAAAACATGTACCTATTTTAGTCGATTTAGGAGAAGGAGGGCAACGAAAAATATATTATGATGATTCAGAAATTTTAGCACAGCTCAAGGTTTATCCGTTTATACAGTTGCTCATTTTTGCCGTGTTTGCTTTATTCTCTTATCTAGTAATGAGCAATGCCCGAAAAGCAGAACAGAATCAGGTATGGGTAGGTTTAGCAAAAGAAACTGCACATCAACTTGGTACTCCTATTAGTTCAATGTCTGCATGGGTTGAGTATTTGAGACAATATAAAAGGACAGAAGTGGGCGAGGAGGTAATCACTGAGCTTGATTATGATATAGAGCGGTTAACATTAGTTGCAGACCGCTTTTCAAAAATTGGTGCTCAGCCAAAACTTGATTTGTGTTTTGTAAAACAGACTATAGAGGAAAATATAGACTATATCAAAAAGCGGTCATCTAAACATGTCATATTCTCAATGAGTGATATTTCAGAACAATTACAGTTTCTAATCAATCCGCAACTCTTTGGATGGGTACTAGAAAATATATTAAAGAATGCTTTGGATGCTATGGATGGTAAGGGTAGTTTAAATGTCAGTATATCTGAATCAAATCAGTATGTGATTATAGATTTGAAAGACAGTGGGTGTGGAATACCTAATGGCAAACATAAAACTATATTCGAACCAGGGTTTAGTACCAAGCGAAGAGGATGGGGACTTGGGTTATCTTTATCGAAACGTATAATCGAAGAATACCATCATGGTAAAATTTTTGTAAAACAGTCGGAAGAAGGAAAAGGAACTACATTTAGGATAGAGATACCAAAGGCTTGATTTTTTTATAGTTTTTTTATCATATTTGCTTATATGAAAGGAGAAAGATTATTTATATTAATCAAGAGTTTGTCAAAAAAAGAGCATAGGCAATTAGTTCATTTATGTATTGAAAAAAATGATAAAAGGTTTTCATTTTTAGTGAGTTTACTACGTGTAAATCCAATAAGTGAGGTAGGTTTTTTAAAACTTATTGATAAGCAGTTTGCTCTTTTTTTACTTATTTATTCCCCTTTAGAAAGTGATAGAAAAGTAAGGAGATTAATCGATTTTTCTTGTAAAGAAATCGAAAACTTTTTAGTTGTAAATGAGATTTTGTTAGATAACCGAAAGCGATCATTTGAACTGATTTCTCTTTTTCATAATAAAGGTAACACTAAGTTGATAAAGTATTATTTAGATTCATCTTTGAATTTATTAGAAAAGTCAAGCTATCATTTTAAGATGATTTCACTTTTCGATATTAAACTAAAATTATTATCAAGGACACAGTATAAGAGTGAAATTGCCGTGATAGAGAAGATAATGAATGATAGTAATTGCCTTGTAGATTACCACTATCATGAACTTAAGTCGAATAATATGACTATTGAGTCAAGCTTATTTTTGGACACGCCCTTTTCTATTAATCAATCAAAAATTGAAGAACTTAAGAAGTTAGAAAATGATGCTGTTTTCCCATATCATAAACTAGTTTATAGACTTTGCATTTGTCGTTTTTTGTTTTATTCAAAGAGTGAATTTCAAGCTTCCTACAATCTAATCTTTAATCAAGATATGACTTTTGACATGAGTAAACAAGCAAATGTTTTAAGTCAAAGAAGTGTTGTGTATTTGGGCATGACTTCCATATTGTATTACGGTGGAGATCCATTTTCAACTCTTAAAAAAGCTCTAGAAGTATTAGGGAAATTTAAAGAACATCATATTTCTGATTCTACTTTTGCTTTTTTAGTATTGTTTTTAGTGTTAATATATGATACCCCAGATAATTTCAATCAAATTTATAATAAAGTAGAAAATGATTTTTTTGATGAAGATAATGAAGATTATAAAATGTTTTTAATTTGTGTAAGTGATTTTATGAACGAAAAAAGCAGTTTGCCGGCATATATTTTAAATAACTTGGGATTTTCTAAAAGTATTTATGTCTCTGTATGGAGTAGATTATTAGAAATAGCAATATCAATAAAGCGTAAAGATTTTACTTATTCAAAAGTTTTGATAGAAAGGAATGTCAAATTTATTCAATCTCAAAAAGAACATAAACTAATTTTTGAGCCATCCAAAAAGGTTATTGCTATATATCGAGATATTATAAATTTTAAAGATATTTCATTAGCTATTAAAGACACTAGCTTTTTTTCATTTTATTCTTTGCTACTCAAAATCAAAACATAGTTAATGACTTTTATGATTTTTTTATAATTAGTTTTACATTGATTTTATTTTGTTTGGCTATTGTTTTGAATAGGGCATTTGCTTATTTTTTCATCCTATTA
>JBIKJU010000212.1:0-3973 GCA_044360745.1 Chitinophagales bacterium | reverse complement strand
ACAATGTATGAAGGTGAATGTGAAGCCCTCAATTCATTGGCTACGATTACCATACTATCTCTATTGAGTGGCAATGCGCGCTTTTGAATTTCAGTTGTCAAAAAACCTCTCACCGAATAGTGATTAAAGCCATATTGCTCCCGCAAATAGTCTACTATTGTTCCTTTTCCAGCTCCGAGAGTACCTGTAATGCCGATTATACGCATTGTAATTTTTTACTAAGATAAAGATAGTTTCATTTTTTGAAAAAATAAATATCCACAGTTATACAAACCTACAAGGAGATTTTAATTCATAAAATGATTTCAAGAAGTTTGAGCTTTTTTGTAGTATTACGATTAAAGTATTTAAAAGCATAATCACTTTTTCATGAAGTATTTATTTTTCACTCTCTCGCTATTGATAACATCTGCATTAATTATCATCTTAGATAGACCATTAGGGCCTGCTCCAGCTCTCGGAAAATTCCTTAGCCCGTTTGTAGGATTTTGGCAAAATGCCGAAAATGTTTCTTCTCAAAAAGAAGTAAACTACTCTCTTGATGAGCTTAAAGATGAAGTAACTGTCATTTATGATGAACGAAATGTTCCTCATATTTTTGCAAAAAATGATGCCGATATGTTTTTTATGCAAGGATATATCACTGCTTCGCACAGACTTTGGCAAATGGAAATACAAACGCATAATGCAGCTGGAAGAGTGAGTGAAATAATTGGCGAAAAAGGCTTAGAAAGCGATCGTCTGAATAGGAGAATTGGGCTGAAGCTGGGTGCTGAACGAGCACAGGATTTTATCATAAAAGATACCGAAACTAAAGATGCTATTGATGCTTATTGTAAGGGCATCAACCATTATATTGAAAATTTATCTGCAAAAGATTACCCATTAGAATATAAACTTCTAGGGTATGCTCCAGAAAAATGGACTCCTTTGAAGGCTGGCTTACTATTAAAAAACATGGCAAATATGCTCTCGGTCTATGAGTTTGATGTTGAGAATTCTAACTTCGTAGCAACCTACGGAGAGGAACAATTAAAATATTTGTATCAAGATTTAGATGACTTCAAGGATTTTATCATTGCAGAGGGCGATGAAAATATTATAACTGAAGCGGCCCCTTATAATCTTAATAAAAGAGGAAATGTAGAAGCTAAAGCGAGTGCAAAAGATGTAGCTCCTTACGAATCGTATAGAAATACAACTCAAAAGCCAGATGAAATAAGGGGGTCGAATAATTGGGCTGTAGCGGGTAGAAAAACAAAGCTTGGAAAACCAATTTTGTGTAATGATCCACACTTAGCACTTAATTTACCTTCTATATGGTATGAAGTTCATTTAGTATCTCCAAACTATAATGTTTATGGCGCTTCATTACCTGGTTCTCCTGCTGTTATTAGTGGATTCAATGATTCTATAGCATGGGGAGTAACAAATGCTGGTAGAGATGTAAGAGATTGGTTTGAAATAAAATTTAAAGATGAAACCTATACTGAATATTGGCTTGATAGCGCTTGGGTGAAATCAGAAAAGAAAATAGAACGATTTGATATTAAAGGTAAAGAGCCATTTTTAGATACAATTATTCATACAGTTTATGGCCCAGTCGTTTTTGATAAATCTTATAAGGCTCAAAATAGCAAAAACCTATTGGCAATGCGATGGACAGCTCATTTACCTTCTAATGAAATGAAAACCTTTCTGCTACTAAATAAAGGCAAGAACTATGATCATTATAGAGAAGCTATTTCACATTTCACTTGTCCTGCACAAAATTTTGTATTTGCTTCTAAAAGTGATGATATAGCTATAGTTCAACAAGGTAAATTCCCAAATGTTTCAGACAGGATAGTAGATGGTAGTTTTAGTGAAAACAACTGGAACGCATTTATACCAAATGAGCATAATCCATCTACTAAAAACCCATCACGCGGTTTTGTTTCAAGTGCTAATCAATTTCCTATCAGTAAACTGTACCCTTATCCTATCTCACCAATTGGAGTATATGAAAATTTTAGAGCCATCCGAATCAATGAATTATTGTCTAAGAATGACAGCATAGATGCTAGCGTTATGAAAAAATTACATAGCGACAATTTCAATATTTTTGCTCAAATGTTAGTTCCTACCTTAGTAGATGTAGCAAGACGATCTGGTAAAATAAATGAAGATATTCGATATATTGAAAAACTAGAATCATGGAATTTTTATAATAATCAAGATCAAGTTGAGCCTGTTATATTTGAGGAATGGAGCAATCAGTTGATTTCGTTACTTTGGGATGAAATGTCTCAACCAGATTTGCCGATGAAGAGACCTAACAATTATCTTACTGCAAGATTTTTAGCACTTGATTCTACCAGCATCTTTTACGATAATCAACAAACAGGAGAAAGAGAATTTAGAGAAAATATAGTACTACAGTCATGGTCAAAAGCAAAATCAAATTTGGCAGAAAAATATGGCAGTATCAATAAAATACCTGACTGGGGAACCCACAAAGCTACTTATATAAAACACCTAGCAAAGTTAGATCCGCTATCGAGATTAAACGTTTATTGTGGAGGAAATAGAGGCATAGTTAATGCAACAAATGCTGATCATGGACCTAGTTGGAAAATGGTAGTAGACTTTGGAGAAATGAAAGCTTACTGCGTGTATCCTGGTGGGCAATCTGGCAATCCAGGAAGTCCCTACTATGACAATATGGTTGATACATGGGCAAAAGGTGAATACTATGAAGCTCATTTTTCAAACCAATTTGAAACACTAGAAAGCAATGCCCTTTCTATTTCTTATTTTAAACCAAAAAAATAGTATGAAATTTTTCAAACCATTTATTGTTGTATTTCTATTGTCCTTAATTAGTGGATTTTTCCTACCATGGTGGACCATTGCTATTGCCGCATTTATAGTTGGCTTTTATTTAACCACAAGTACTTCTATTGCTTTTTTTAGTGCATTTTTATCGTTGTTGTTGCTATGGAGTGGATTTGCATTGTTTTTAGATGTGCAAAATCAAAGTATACTATCCACAAAGGTAGCACAGCTTTTTAGCTTACCTCACCCTCTTTTAATAGTATTTATAAGTGGATTTATTGCTGGAATAGTTGCTGGATTTGCTAGCTTAACTGGTTTTCTAATGAGAAAAGTGGTGATAGGTTAAAAGAAGTAAAACTTCTTATTGTTAGTTGCCTAATTTAGATACTAGAATTATAACGAACCAATTTATAAAAGATAAAACTAAACGTCACTTTTTGGAGCTATTTTTACAATAAGTCCATCTAGTTCTTTGGCAATTTTAATTTGACAACCGAGTCTACTATTTGATTTTACAAAAAATGCTTGATCAAGCATATCTAACTCATCATCAGTGGGTGGATGAAGTTCATGATTACTTTCTACATAAACCTGACAAGAAGCACAAAGAGCCATTCCTCCACATGTGCCCTCTACACCTAACTCAGCTGACTTACAAACTTCCATTATGTTCATAGCCATATCTGTAGGGACTTCTAAAATATTTTCGTTTCCCTCTCTATCGATAATTGTAATACTTACATCGTTTTTATCCATCAGAATCCATCTATACCTGCTACGGTGGTGTATTTAAATTGTCGTTTTTTATCAGGATAACAAATCGCAAAAGCCGACTGGATCGCAATTGTAGTTTCATGAAAACCACAAAGAATAAGTTTTAGTTTACCTTCATATTCATTGATATCACCTACAGCAAAAACTCCTTTTATATTCGTACTGTAGTCTTTTGTATCAACAAGAATAGATTTCTTATCTAGATTTAGTCCCCACTCTGCTATAGGCCCAAGCATAGGCGATAAACCATAGAGCGGTAGCCAATATTCAGTACTTACGTCTATTGATTCTCCGCTATTTTTGGTGATTGTGACAGCTTCTAAAATCGAAGCTCCTTTTACAGCAGTTATTTCAGCTTCGGTGATAACATTGATTTTTCTAT
>JBIKJU010000211.1:0-3985 GCA_044360745.1 Chitinophagales bacterium | reverse complement strand
ATATTTTGTCCCCAGATATATCAATATTCCAGTATGATGAGCCTCTAGCGAGGAATACTACAATATCAAACCTCCTATTTTCATAAAATGATTCTGCAATTTGTTTCCAACAAGAGTACTCAATTCCGTCTTTATCTTTGATCATTGGGATAAAATAATTGTATTTACTACCTATATGGTATCCTCGCAAGTCCCATTCTCCATCAACAATTTCTTTTAAAACGCTACACAAATAAACGCCAATTTCAATATATAGATCTCGCTCGGCATTCCGCTTTCCATATCTTAGGATATCTTTATTTAATTTCATTAAGTACTCTTTTTCAGTTGTTACAACAACATCTCTTTTTAAAAAACTTGACAATTTGCTGATAAAAACTAAATAAGACGCTTCAATATTAAGCATATCGTTCACAACATATTCAAATCTATTTCCTCTTCTAATTTCTTCTATTCTATCCGTTTCAATGAAATTCAAACAGTCGTCCAAATAATCAAACATAGCACTTGTCGAAGAATCAAATGGGATAAGTATTGCTCCGCCATTTTGTAACGTATAAACAGCAGCAGACGTTATATGCTCCAGACGATTTGAAATTTTGGGGCTGTCTTTATCCGCCATTTTATTGGCTTCAGTTGTTGGTATTACTTTAAACATTTTATTTTTTCACAATGCAAATAGAATAATTACTATACTTGGAAGATAATATAACCAAGTCCAAAGAAATATGGCAGATAGCGTAAATTAGTCATCCTCTCTATGGTGTATCCTAAGTGGACATGCTCACTTGTCATTGTACTATAGCGGCTCACCTCTGTTGAGCATATTTTTAGGCATGAAGCATCTAAATCGACTACATTTATTCCTAAACCTTTATTTTTAATATAAATTTGACCCTTATTTTTTCCATTTTCTAAGAGTAAATGAATCCAAAACACAGACTTACTAGATTGCCAAATATCTTTAGCTATTTGAATTGTATCACTACAAAAATGACGATTAGTTGTTATTATCATTTTGATCGGAAAGTCGATTGACTTCCAAGACGAAACCCTAGTTGAATAACCATCAAAAAGATCATACTCCTTTCCATGTATTTTCAATAACCTGTTTACAAAATCATGATTTGATAACAAGAAATCCTGATTTTGAATGACTTTTGAACTTACTGGTTGCAATAATTCAAAAGTATCATTAGGGTAGAAATGATTAACTCGTAGGTATGTGCGAACATTTTCATTTTCAGGACAGTCGAGACATTCAAAATTATTATTGTTGTTTAAACAACAATTTAACATTAAAAGAATCTTTACTTTTAAAGAATCCATCAATGCTATTCCCATTTTTACATATCCATTGGGTATATTGATATATGTATCATAAGCAAATTTATCAAGATTTTGGATCAATAATTCTCTTTGCAAATTTGAAATACAAAACGCACCCCCTTCCGGTAATTTCACATCCACCCAAAACCGCATATAAACCCCTTTTTCGTCCGTTTGTTTGCCAAAGATAAGGTAATAAGGTGTTTCAGAAGCAATTTGCGTACGCATTTTTTCAAAAGCAGCGGGATAGCCGTCCGTTACTTCCGAGTGCTGGTAAAAACCAAAGCCATATACACGGAACGCATCGCGGAGCGGGCCTTCGGGTATGGCAAATACGAGGTCTTTGGCGTGTTGCTCCAGGCTGTCTTGGTATGGAGCGGTATTCAAGCCTGCGTCGTCTTTTTGGATATAATAATCTTGCGCTTGGGCAAAGAAAGGTAGTGAGCCAAGCAAAAAAAGGAGCGTGGTGTATTTAAGGATTGTCATGTTTTGTATTAGATTATGGTGATGAAATACAATATTTTGTTTATAAGAAGTTCCCAACCAGCACATACAACACAAAGGCTGTAAAGCAAAAAATGATAAAAGCGGTAAATACTTGAACCGTAATCCTATAAAAATATTTTAACCTGTCGGATAATTTTAAATAACCCATATAGATTAGAACAACTAAAACAACAATCAAGGTACGCCTAATTTCCAACAATCCAGCACTCATATTATTGTAGTACCTACCTTTGTCCACGGCTAAGCATAAAGGGATATAGATACAACTTAACAGTAAAAAAATGGCCGTCATTAGGTAAAAAACAATCGTTTGCTTCATGTACCACCTCCACAAAAGCACTATTCTGCTTGATCCTTTTTTGGACTCGTTTAGTACCATATCGTATTTTACAAATTAACATTAAATTCAATAATTGACTCTAGTTGACCAATACTGCTATTCAGTTTTGAAAATTAATCTAAACAGACCATATATCACCAAAAAAGCAATCATCATGGAATTGGCGAAAAGGCGCATCCAAACGTTTTTTGAGAGGCCAAGTGCAAAAAACACCAAAAATCCATAGAGATGAGGAATACCCGCTAAATGGTATTTGCCATTATACATTTTGTCCTCGTACAAATGTAGTATAAAAACCAAAGCAAAAATGGTGATTAGTGTAAATTTAGACATTTGCTCGTTTTTGCTTTGAGGATGGTGCTGCATGTTGTTTGTGATTGGATGGGTGAATTTATTTGTTAAATCAATCGAAATCAAAACTTTCTGTATTATATTTATCCGGTAAAATACCGTTAATTTCAATATTCTTGAACAGTTCCTGAGCCGTTGCCATTTCTTTTTTAGTATGGTAATAATTGATATACTTCAGAGACTTACAGTCGAGTAGCGGTTCAAGGTGCTTTGCTTCAAGTCCTTTGATGTTAATGCGTAACCACTCCAAATTTGGGGCTTTTGCAAGCCCTCTAAAATCCGTAAAATTGTTTACATCATCAAATTCAATAAATTTCAGGTTGGTCATTTTTGTTGAATCCGGCCATTCCCTCAACTGTGACACACGAAAAAGCCCGACTCCTTCCAATTCCTTTATATCTTGTAATGTTTCCAAACTACGCGTATCTCTATCCCACATGAGTTGGAGATATTTAAGTGGGGTCTTATCATTTAGTGGTATGGATGATACATTTTTTGAAGATATTAACCGAAGGTGTTTAATATGGTTTAATGTTCCAAAAACTACCTTGCTAAAATCAATTTTGGGAAGAATAATCTCTTCTAATAGCGGCAGACCACTAATATCTAATTGCTTTACTGATTCTATAGATAGATAACGAATTTTGTACAGTTTGGAGATTTGGTTTGTATTTAAGATCTTCCCAAAATGCGCAAAACAAGATAACTTATCTTTATATTGGATTAAGTCCTCTATATTTAAAGTAAGTTTTGAAGTCGATAACAACCCTGTAAAATCATTTAATAATGCAATTGCAGCCGACAAATTTTCTTGAGTATAGGTATCATTCATTGGAAAAAACATAATTTTTTCATTTTCGAACTTGGGGGCATGAATCTCCCAATCCTTCAAGGAAGTCAACCCATACTCTTCAATTATTGGTCTCCCGAAATTATCAAATCCCCGAACAACATTCCTCTTCGCATATTTTTTTAAACGTGAATGAAATTGAATCATAATTACAGTTAGTATTTAAAAAGGTAAACAAAGGGGCGCCCAACTGAATGGAACAACACCACTATAAGTACGCGCAATGGAAGTCCATAAAGCAAATTGGAGAACATTGGCACGAGATATACCATTTATTGCATTGCCAGAGCGTTCAATTGTTGCTGAATAACCACTGTTTGGTGGAGGTAATTATAGCCACATCGCAAAATTTGTTTTTTTATTTGCATGTTGTTTGTGATTGAATGGATGAAAAGATTAGTCCATAATGATATTAAGGTCAGTGTTTTTATATACAAAAAATGTTTTACTAAGGTTCATATTGGTACAGCAAACAATTATTAGGTGCTAACCCAATGCTAACGATTTCCAATATTTTAGCATATAAAATTGGATCTTCAAAATTATTTTTTCGTAATTTTAGTTCACTTTCTATTTCGAGTAAAACCGCTCTCGGAATTAAGTATGTA
>JBIKJU010000210.1:0-3999 GCA_044360745.1 Chitinophagales bacterium | reverse complement strand
CAAGCGTTATATAAATTTGCAATTGTATTGTAACTTATTTCGTTCAAATTGCCATCGATTGCTATTCCATAACCGGATTGTTTTCTAGTGCCCGATGCAACCGCCGTGCTTGCCGAGATGCTTCGGGACGTGGTAAGACTCCCGATTAAATTATATCTAATTTTAGATCTTGATCCTGAGGCTTAGATACCATAAAAACCATGACCAGCTGAAGTAGCGCAGATAGTAGTAATAGAACCGATTGTGTTATTTTCAATATTGACCGTACCAGAACGAGTGCTGCTTATTCCGTATGTAGTAGCATCTAAAGCATTGGTATAGTTTGAGGTAATATTCCCGGTACCGGTTGTTGCCCCAATGGTATTACCAGTAATGGTTCCGACATTTACACTCCCCGCTGCAATATAAAAGCCATACCAAAGGTTACTTGAGCCGCTGGAAATGTTAAAGTTTTGTATTTTATTGTTTTGGATTGATGAGGCAACAGCGGTGTCAACGTTAATAGAACAACAAGTAATACCTGCAGCATAAATAGTAGAAATCGTAAAAGCAGAACCACCACAATTTACTGCGGAGCCCCCTAAATAATTACCGGTAATATTAAAATTATTTCCGGAAGAACCTATATTTATTATAGTTAAAGCATACATTGGATTTGTTATTGTTGTCGTTTCATAAAAACTGTTTACACTGATAGTAGAGGATGATGTAAGATTCGCAAATGTTATTGCAGTGGATTTGGTATAGGCAGAGTTATACCAGGTAGTGAAAAAATCATAAAATTCACTATTGGATATAGTATTGTTGCTGTTTAAATAGCCGATCGATCCATTCGAATAAAGAGCGTTGATAGGTCTGTTTCCGCCTTCATTGGTTACGGAACAATAATTAACCGTATTTCCTGAGTTGCCATTACCCGCAGTTGATGTTGAAAAGAAAATAACACCTGAGTAATCATATAATTCAGAGCCTTTTACTATGCAATATCTCATTAAATTATTTTCGGCTGTATTAATAAAGCGGATGGTGGATGTTCCAGCGGTAGTTGAAGTACTAATATTTGTAATGGTGAGGGATTTTGTTGACCCGGTTGCGTCTATGCGACCATCTATGGTTATATTGTCGGCTCCGTTCAGGTCGATTAAAGGAGCACCCGCAATGGTTCCGCTTATTGTTCTTGCCGAACCTGTGGGATAGATACTCATCGAACTGTAACTGGCGGACCCGGTTCCACTGGCGTTTAACACGGCAGAGGCGCTCTAGCTGGTATTGCTGATAATTTGAAGGGTTAAGCTCCCTGTAATACTTCCGGCGTTAATGGCATCGAAGGCATCTTTCAAGGTTGCATAATTTCCCCCACTTCCCACGGTCCTTGTGGTTTGAGCGGAAACATGGTTTGTATTAAATACAAAGGACATAAAGAAAATAGAGATTATGAAAAAGGATTTCTTTAATCTGTTAATGGTAGATAACATTTTTATCATAATTTTTTTTATTGCTTTATCATTAAAAGCAAACGCACAAAGCAATTTAGCAATTTATAGCAGCACAGGGATGGAATACGGTAAAGCCAGTGCGGTTGATGCTGACAACAATTACATTAAAGCTTCACTCTTTCAAAACACCATAAATGTCAATCCAAATGGTATAACCAATCTTACCTCGCCAAGTCTTCCTACCCAAATGGCACTAACAAAATACAATGCCCAAGGAGCATTAGTTTGGGCAAATCATATTGGTGGTTTGACAACAAGTGAAGGTCCACATGGTGTTGATACCGATCCCAATAATAACATTTATGTAACAGGATATTTTGGAAGTACTACCCAAACAAATCAAAAAAAGCATCCTAGAAATCAGAGGAGAGAAAGTAATGCTAGACATGGATTTAGCAATAATCTACGAAGTAGAAACAAGAGTTTTAAAACAAGCATTCCGCAGAAACATCGATCGATTTCCTCCTGATTTTATGCTTGAATTGAACGAACTTGAAATGCAAAACTTGGTATCACAATTTGTGATACCCACATTGAATCACTTTGGCGGAGCAAAACCTTTCACCTTTACCGAGTAAGGAATCGCTTTGTTATCAAGCGTTTTCAAAATAGATTGTACTTAATTCCCATGCTGGCGCAAGTATCTACTTGTGCCATTCTTCTTCTGGTCTGTATTTATTTTACTTCAATCATTATCCCTTCCCATATTCTAAAAATAAGAAATATTTATTTCTAAAACTCAAAAAACAAAAGAAGTCCAAGCAGATGCTTGAACTAGCCCTCGTTCCCGCCATGCCCATCTAGCGCGAGTGTTTTTCACTCGTGCTAACACTATATAATTATAAGCAGTTATTGGATAAACGATAAGCTGTAAATCTCTTGATTTCGCATCGGCAAGCAAATTTATTTTACCGAAAGTTATAAAGTCTGATTTGTAGGATGTCCTTTCATAGACTTTTGATTAAAGAACAATTAAAACAGAATTTTTTCACTCATTGCAAGAAAAAAAAACGCACTACCTTTGAGATAGTGCGTTTTGTAATATAATTTCAATATTGATTAATATCTGTAAGTCTCTGATTTGAAAGGTCCTTCTACTTTTACTCCAATATAGTCAGCTTGCTCTTGCTCTAGTGTTTCTAATTTTGCACCTATGTGAGCTAAATGCAACATGGCTACTTTTTCATCTAAATGCTTTGGTAAAACATATACTTTATTTTCATAGTTTCCTGCATTATTCCAAAGTTCTATCTGAGCTAGCGTTTGATTAGAAAATGAGTTACTCATCACAAATGATGGATGTCCCATAGCACAACCTAGATTTACTAAACGTCCTTCAGCCAATACAATAATTTCTTTACCTTCTACTTCATACACATCTACTTGTGGTTTGATAGTGTATTTTTTAGAACCGTAGTTAGTGTTTAACCAAGCCATGTCTATTTCGTTATCGAAGTGTCCAATGTTACAAACGATAGACTTGTCTTTCATTTTTTTGAAATGTCTTTCTTTGATGATTTTGTAGTTTCCTGTAGCCGTTACAAAAATATTAGCACGAGTAGCTGCTTCATCCATTGTCACTACTTCATATCCATCCATAGCTGCTTGTAATGCACAGATAGGGTCAATCTCTGTAACCAATACTCTAGCTCCTGCTCCTCTCAACGAATCAGCAGATCCTTTACCTACGTCACCATATCCAGCTACTACTGCTACTTTTCCAGCCATCATGATATCTGTAGCACGTCTGATTGCATCCACTAAAGATTCTTTACAACCGTATTTGTTGTCAAATTTAGATTTAGTAACTGAGTCGTTTACATTGATAGCTGGCATAGGTAATGTACCTTTGCGCATACGCTCATATAATCTGTGAACGCCAGTTGTAGTTTCTTCTGATAAACCTTTGATATTAGATACTAATTCAGGAAATCTGTCTAAAACCATATTTGTTAAATCTCCACCGTCATCTAAAATCATATTTAAAGGTTGACCACCTTCAAAAGCAAATAATGTTTGCTCTATACACCAGTCAAATTCCTCTTCGTTTTGGCCTTTCCATGCAAAAACAGGGATACCAGCAGCAGCAATAGCGGCGGCAGCATGATCTTGAGTAGAGAAAATATTGCATGATGACCAAGTCACCTCTGCTCCTAGTGCTTTTAGTGTTTCAATTAAAACAGCAGTCTGAATTGTCATATGAAGACAGCCAGCTACTCTTGCACCTTTTAAAGGTTGAGATGGGCCATATTCTTTACGAATAGACATTAAGCCTGGCATTTCAGCTTCAGCTAATTTTATTTCTTTTCTGCCCCACTCGGCAAGCGACAAATCTTTAACCTTGTACTTCAATGTAGTTGTGTTTGTAGACATTTAATTTATTTTTTGCAAATATACAAATTATAAATCTTTTTTGCAAACTGATAGAATTATGCAGTGGTGGCTGATGGAGTAAATTTATAGCCTACTCCTCGTATATAATGAAAATATAGCGGATTTCGAG
>JBIKJU010000209.1:0-4014 GCA_044360745.1 Chitinophagales bacterium | reverse complement strand
TTTGAAATGAGCTCTGCAATAAGATCAAAAGGAATATCATTTACCTTTTTAAACCTTATACAGCTTTTCCCCATATCTAATTTTGTGTTAGAATGTTTTGGGTATTCAGACACAAACCAATTTAAAAGACTTATATCAGCGTAGATACCCATATGGTAAATTACTATACAATTTTTTTGTGCGGCTATTTGTATAAACGGCAAAGGTAGTTTTGGGTCACAATGATAACCTTCAGGATAAGTTTTAAGCGGCACTACATATCCAATCATGTTATAAATAATCGTTTCTTCAAATCCTTTCGGCAAATTGTAAATAATAGTTTCTCTTAGTTTGCTAAAAGCCTCTTTCTTTTCACTATCAATATTTTGAATATATTTTGCTACTTCCATAATTTTCGTTTTCACCCTTTACTATCTTCATTTTCTTTATCCAAATACGTTTGTACCACTTCTATAGCATTGGTAACCACATCGCTCAATGCTACAATGTAAGACCCTTTTATGGCTGTGTCTATTGCATGTTTTAGGGCTTCTGTCTCTAGAGGTACTATTTCGTAAGTAGTGTTTGTGTTTGCTTGTTTTATCCCAAAGAGCAAAAGGTCTATGATTTCTTTTTCAGTGCGACCTCTAAGGTGTTTTTCTTGTCTTATGATGATGTGGTCAAACATATTAGCGGCTATCAACCCACATTCTGCTATATCCTCGTCTCGTCTATCTCCTGTTCCTGCTATAATGCCAATTTTTTTAGTTGCTTCTACACTTTGAAGATACTCTTCTACTCCTCTATATCCAGCAGGATTATGTGCAAAATCTATTAATACTTTAAACTTCTTAAATTCAAAAATATTCATCCTTCCAGGGGTCTGTGCTGCACTCGGAATAAATGTTTTAAGCGACAGGCTAATATCCTCTGTTTTGAAACCCCATACATAACTCGCCAGGGTAGCTGCTAGTACATTGGCGATCATAAATTTTGCTTTCCCATTTAGAGTTAAAGGTACATGAGTGGCTCTTTCTACTCTGATTTTCCACTCACCTTTTTTAATAGTGATAAATCCATTTTCATACACAGCTACTGTTTTTCCTTCTTTGCATAGTTGTTTTATAAAAGGATTTTCTTCGTCTAAACTAAAGTAGGCTACATTGCAATCTAAAGTTGCACCTATCTTTCTACAATATTCATCCTCGCCATTCAAAATCGCCCATCCTCCTTTTTTAATACTTTTAACTACCACACTTTTCACTCTTGCTAAATCATCGAGTGTATCTATGTCCGAAATCCCTAAGTGATCTCCTGATAGATTAGTAATGACGCCAATATCGCATCTGCTGAATCCTAGCCCTGACCTCAAAATACCTCCTCTTGCTGTTTCTAAAACTGCAAACTCTACTGTTGGGTCTTTTAAAATGTATTCGGCAGAAATAGGGCCAGTTGTATCTCCTTTTTCCATCATGTGATTCTGTACATAAATACCATCAGACGTAGTGAATCCAACGATTTTGCCATTATTTTTTACGATGTGAGCTATCAATCGAGTTGTAGTCGTTTTACCATTAGTGCCTGTTACAGCTATAATAGGAATTCTGCTCTCTTTGCTAGGAGGATAAAGCATATCAATGACCGGAGCTGCAACATTTCTTGGGAGTCCCTCTGATGGAGCAAGGTGCATCCTAAATCCTGGGGCTGCATTTACCTCTAAAATACATCCTCCATTTTCTTTGAGAGGTTGAGTCAAATTTTCGGCCATGATATCTACCCCACATATATCTAATCCAATCACTCTCGATATTCTCTCACATAAAAATATGTTTTCTGGATGCATCATATCTGTCACGTCTATAGACGTACCTCCTGTGCTCAAATTAGCAGTTGATTTTAGATAAACTATTTCTCTTATTTTTGGCACAGTTTCAAGTGTGTAGCCATATTTTTCTAGTAAATCTTCGGTATCTCTATCTACTGTTATTTCTGTTAAAACATTTTCATGACCATAGCCCCTTCTTGGATCTTTATTAGTAATTTCTATAAGTTGTTGAATTGAACTTTTGCCATCGCCCACTACATGGGCTGGCACCCTTTTAGCCGCAGCCACTAATTTGTTATTGATAATTAAAACTCTAAAATCAAAACCAGTAATGAATTTCTCAACTATAACTCTTCTACTATATTTTTTAGCATAAGCTAAACCTTCTACTGCTGCCTCCCATGTTTTAATATTTATAGATGCACCTTTTCCATGATTTCCATCAAGTGGTTTTATTACTATTGGGTAATTGATTTTTTTTATAACACTTTCTAAATCTTCTTCATCTAAACATATATCTCCATCTGCTACTGGAATAGATGCCATCTTTAGCATTCGCTTTGTTTCCTCTTTGTCGCAGGCTATGTCCACTGCTATATTACTTGTTTTGCAGGTGATTGTAGCTTGAAAACGCATTTGATTAATCCCATATCCTAATTGTACTAAAGAATTAGTGCCTAAACGTATCCAAGGAATATCTCTTGCTACCGCTTCTTCTACTATACTTCCTGTACTTGGGCCGAGCCTTACTTTTTCGCGAATTTCCCGCATCTTTTTAATGTCGGCATCTAAATCATATTCATTACCCGCTATTAATGCTTCAGCTATTCTTACTGCAGACTCTGCAGCAAATAGTCCTACATTTTCCTCCATATAACTAAATACAACATTATAAATACCAGGTGTTTTTGTTTCTCTAGTTCTTCCAAACCCAGTATCCATTCCCGCTAATGTTTGTATTTCTAAAGCTATGTGTTCTATTACGTGCCCCATCCATGTACCTCTCTCTAATCTTATAAAAAAACCACCTTCGCACCCTTCTGAACAACGGTGTTCTATCATAGATGGAAACATAGCTTCTATTCTTTCTCGAAATCCAGGAATGGTGTCAGTGGGAGATTGTTCCAATTCTTCTAAATCTAGCCGCATTTGGATTAATTTTTTTCGATTTACACTCCAAATATTAGGGCCTTTAAGTGCTTGGATTTTTAAAATCTTCATTGACGATTTGTTTTAAGTGGTTAGATATTAGACTTAGTTCTAAAAGTATTTAATTTTTCAAGAAAGCAGGATTTTCTAAAAGAAATAATTTTAATAAAGGTTCTTAATAAATTAATGTCTAATATGAAGCAACTTAAAAGTAAATTAGCTTAAGAAGATTTTGAAGATTTTTCACCCTAACATAAAATATGATATCTCAAGAAAGGGGAATAAAAAGTTAATAAGTAATGAAGTGAACTGTTTCGAAATTATTATTTTTGAATTCTATTGAAATAATATTGATTATAAACACTTGGTTTAAATACATATAAAAAATGAGTTTTAAAGGGAAGTTAATTATCATAGGCGGAGCTGTAGATAAAGGCAGTTTTACAGAAAAAGAGTTTGATAAAGACGTTACTAAAAATCTAAATTTTTTTGAAAAAGGGATTTTAAAAAGAATCATCAATGAGTCGAAAAATAAAGAGAATTCTAGAATTGAAGTAGTCACAACGGCTTCTATCATACCTAGGGAAGTTGGTCCTGAATATGAAAAAGCATTTAATTTTTTGAATGCTCATAACACTGGTGTATTGCATATTGAAAAAAGAGAACAAGCCAAAGATGATGAAGTATTGGCTAGAATACAAGCTGCCGATGTGGTTATGTTTACAGGTGGAGATCAACTTCGTTTAACTTCTATTTTAGGTGGTTCAAAACTTCATGATTTGTTGATGCATAAATTTCACAATGAAGACTTTGTTTATGCTGGCACTTCAGCAGGTGCAGCTGCTGCATCCAACAATATGATTTATCAAGGGAGTAGCAGTGAAGCCTTGTTGAAAGGAGAAGTGAAAATCACAAGTGGGTTATCGTTTATCGATAATGTTATTATAGATACCCATTTTGTAAAACGTGGTCGAATTGGTCGTTTATTTCAAGCAGTAGTTGGAAATCCGAAACTTTTAGGTATCGGTCTTGGTGAAGATACTGGTCTTTTGATTACTAGA
>JBIKJU010000208.1:0-4019 GCA_044360745.1 Chitinophagales bacterium | reverse complement strand
TAGTGGATAAATAATAGGTGTAGCATACATCATCAGCTGTACGCCAAATACAAGTAGATAGCTAAGGTCTCTGTATTTAGTGGTTAATGATGATAATAAAAGGCCGGCTCCAAAGCCAATGGTAGCCATGATAAAAACATAAATTGGGAAAAATAAAATAGTTGCATTAACACTAAAACTTTGTTTGTCCAATAACATAAAAATAACAAAAACTGATATAAATAGGAGCAATTGTATGCCCAATTTTATGAGGCTCGATAGCACAATGGAAATAGGTGTTACAAGCCTTGGGAAATAAACTTTACCAAAAATCCCAGCATTGGCTACAAATGTGTTTGATGTTTTAGTAAGGCAGTCTGCAAAATAGTTCCAGAGCGTAATGCCTGACATATAAAAAAGAGTAGCATTGATTCCGTTCGTAGAAAGGTTGGCTATTTTATTGAAAACAAAAAGAAATGTAATAGTGGTGAAAATTGGTTGTATAAAAATCCAAAGTGGTCCTAATATGGTTTGCTTGTATTGAGACACAAAATCTCTTCGAACAAACAGAATGATCAAATCACGGTAGTGCCAAATTTCTTTGAGATTAATATCCAATAGAGACCTTTTGGGTTCTATGATATCTGTCCAATCTTCAGTAGTTTCTAGCATTTATTGTTCAATTTTTTTTACGGCTCCGCTTAGTCGGTTACATACTTGTACCTGACCCTAAGCGTGTGCGAATATAAACATTTAAGTTTCATTTTGAGCTGAAACCGTTAAATAAACATTGAGTGATGGTACATACACTGTAATTGTTTTCCCTTTTTTTATTCTTGATATCATACCTTCTATTTGAAAATCTTTTAGAAATATGAAATCACCTACGATGGGCTTCGCTATGGCGAGTTCGATATTTACCGGGTTTTTGCATAGTTCAGTTAATCGGAAAATCTCATCATCAGTTACAGTCACAGCTTTTCCAGCATTATAAAGTACCTTTATAAACCCATTTATTTTGCAAATAATATCACGTTTCATGTTGTAGTCTATCTGCTCAATAAACAAATAAGAGCGAAACAACAATTTATCAGTCCATACTTTTCTATCTGACCGCTGTACTTTTACTCGTTTTATAGGTAAAAAATACTTTATACCCATTCGAGTTAAATCAGCAGCTATTTTTTTTTCAAAATTCGGTTTTGTGTAAATTACTACCCACATCTATGTTATCAATTGCAACCACAAACATACGCTATAAATCAGTTTTTTAAATAAAAATCTATCTTTATCCATTAATATGAAAAAGTTTTCAAAAATATTGGTTTTAGCACCCCATACCGATGATGGTGAGCTAGGTTGTGGAGCAAGTATTCATCGGTTTGTACAAGAAGGAGCAGAGGTGATATACGTAGCTTTTTCTATATGCACCCGTTCTCTACCGGCCGATATGCATCCTATGACTCTGGCCGATGAAGTAAAAGAAGCGACTCGAATTTTAGGCGTAAAACCCGACAACCTCATCCTCTATGATTTTGACGTACGCCAGTTTTCGTCCTTTCGTCAAGCTATTTTGGAGGAGCTCGTTTTGTTAGAAAAAAAGATAAAACCAGACCTTGTGTTGATGCCTTGTTCAAATGATATTCATCAAGATCATCAAACGATTTACAACGAAGGATTGAGGGCATTTAAGAAAACAAGTATTTTAGGATATGAGTTGCCTTGGAATAATCTTAGTTTTACCACAAACACCTTTATTAAACTTACTGAAGAAAATATTTTAAAAAAAGTAGAAGCCCTCAACGAATATAAATCACAGCGTTCTCGCACCTATCTCAATGAGGCTTTTATACGCTCATTATCCATAACTCGTGGCGTACAAATTGGCGCTCCTTACGCAGAGGCCTTTGAGTTAGTTCGTTGGATTATTTAAGCCATGAGGTTTAGCTGGATTGCCGACTACTGTTGTGTTTTCGATCACATCTTTTAGGACTACTGCTCCCATACCAACTATGCTATCATTGCCAATACTTAGTTTGTTTAAAATACTCGAAGATGGCGCTAGCCAACTATTGTCCCCTATTTTCGTACTTCCACCAACCATGCTATTCGCAATTATCAAACTATTTTTACCTATTTTTACTCCATGAGCTATATGCACTAAGTTATCTATTTTAGTGTTTTCTCCGATTACCGTACTACCGATGACAGCTCTATCTATACAACTGTTGTTATGAATAAAAACATAGTCTTCAATCACTACGTTACCTGCATGGGGTATGTGCTCAAAATTGCCAATTTCATTTTTTTCATATCCAAATCCTTCAGCACCAATAGTGCAGTTACTTCCTATTACTACTGCTTTGCCAATTTTCGTATTTTTATATATCACTGTGTTATGCCCTATTTTTGTATTTTCACAAACAATCACCCCTTCTTCTATCACCACATGATGACCAATCGACACATTTTCACCTAAGATAGCTCTTTTGTCTATTTGAGCTGTATGCGCTATAGTGGCAGTGTCCTTAAATGAAATGTGTTTTAGTAGTTTTAAAAATGCTAGTCTTGGATTGTCTACAATCAATACTGTTGTTGGTTTAGATGGCAATGAATGATATGTTTTTGGAGAGCAAATCAAGAATCCAATATTTGCGAGCAACTTCAAAACTTCTGTAGTTGCATATTTGTCAGCTATCCATAGCATGCTGGTATTTTGATTTAGTGCATTGTTTAGCATATCTAAACTGATGATTTCTTCAACTTGTAGATGATAGTCGCCAATTATATTTTCGGTGTTAAATAGACTTGCGATTTCGCTGATTTTAAATTTTTGCATTCTTTTCAAATTTTAAAAAGGGAAATAGATATATTACAAACATATCACAAAACCCGTTTATCATTATATATTTGCTCAGATTTTAATTGCAATACTATAAAAATGAAAAATTTTGCACTCATTGGTGCGGCAGGATATATCGCTCCACGTCACCTCAAAGCTATTAAGGACACAAGAAACGATTTGCTAGCCGCACTTGATAAATTTGATAGTGTAGGGGTCATAGATGGATATTTCCCCAATGCACATTTTTTTACTGAGTTTGAGCGTTTCGATCGTTTTGTAGACAAAACTCAGCGCAGCGGCACTAAGATTGATTATGTTTCTGTTTGTACCCCAAACTACCTTCATGATTCACACATTCGCTTTGGACTAAAGCACGGTGCTGACGTGATTTGTGAAAAACCTTTGGTGCTAAACCCTTGGAATATCGACTCTTTGGTAGACATGGAGAATGAATATGGTAGTAAAGTTTGGAATATTTTTCAGCTACGTTTACATCCTGCTATTATTGCTTTAAAAGAAAAGGTAGCAAACTCCCCGAAAGAAAAAGTTTTTGAATTTGATTTGACTTATATTACTTCAAGAGGAAGCTGGTACTATACTAGCTGGAAAGGTGATGTATTGAAGTCTGGTGGTATAGCTACTAATATTGGTGTTCATTTTTATGATATGCTAGCATGGATTTTTGGCGATGTGAAAGAAAATAAAGTACATGTGCATACACATGATAGAGCTGCAGGATATCTTGAGTTTTCTAAAGCAAAAGTACGCTGGTTTTTGAGTATCAATGTAGATACTATCCCTCAAGAAATTCAAGCTCAAGGAAAAAGAACATACCGATCAATGAATATTGAAGGAGAAGAGATTGAATTTAGTGATGGCTTTACTGACCTTCATACTACTAGCTATCAAAATATAATGGATGGAAAAGGTTTTGGATTACAAGAGGCATATCCTTCTATACGTATAGTGCAAGAAATCAGACAAAGTCAGCCACTTGGATTGGTGGGAGACTATCATCCCTTTGCAAAATTGCCAATAACAAAACATCCATTTGGATACTAATTGTTGCACATGAAAAGACTACTGCCTTTTTTTCTTTTGATGGTCTTTTTACTTGTGATGTTAGTTGTATTTAGAAATCCAATTTTGGTAAAAGTTGGTAGCTTTCTTATTCATGAGGATAATGTAGAAAGGG
>JBIKJU010000207.1:0-4068 GCA_044360745.1 Chitinophagales bacterium | reverse complement strand
CGAAAAAGGTGCTATTCCCAACAAAACCACATGACGTTAGTCCGTTTGAAAATGGGATCACCCATCCCCAGACTTCTTTATCGTGATCTAAGATCAAAATTCTGTCAGGCTCTGTAAAATCAAGCCTTCTTTTGTCTTCTATATGTGTGAAAATGGTTTTTCTTGGAGGGAGGTTGGATGGAGTTTCAAGATTGAAAAGTTTTGGTATTACTCTTCCATATCCCGATGCGTCTACAATAAATTTTGCGAGTATAGTATCTTCAGTGCCATCTGCTAAAGTGATTGATGTAGTAGAATAGCCATCTTGAAAATCAATAGCAGTAACAGTAGTTTGATAATTAACTTCTACTCCCATTCGCTCTACTTCATTTGCTAGTGCCAAATCAAAATCAGCACGAGGTACTTGCCAGGTCCATGACCATCCTTTAGTAAACTGATTTGAAAAATTGAAATCCATCACACGGCCATGATTATCTAAAAATTTAGCACCAAACTTCTTTTGATAGCCTTGTTTTTCGAGCATAGGTAAAAAGCCAGCAGCATCTAGTGCTTCCATACATTTTGGCAATAAGCTTTCACCTATCACGAAGCGAGGAAACTGCTCGCGTTCTACAATTTTCACACTAAAACCAGCTTTATAAATAATTGATGCAGCTACAGTTCCTGATGGGCCTGCACCTATTACTAAAACATCGAATTCTTTACTCATAATTTATTTAAACAGAAATTTAAATTGAATGTTCTGCACGCAAGATAAATCTATAATTTCATATATGCAATATCATTTTTTAATAAACCTAAATTTTTTATTATAAATGAAGTGTTTCAGAGAAATGAGAATTAAATGTGGTATTTTTAAAATTTAGTAAAAAAGTAGAACAGATTTTTTCCTTTGTAAGTTTTAGAATTCTAAATTTAAGTAATTTAAAAGAGTGAGAGTTCTAAAAAAAAAGACTCATTTTCTAAGTCTAAATATTATATTCGTAATGTCCTTTATAGTTTAGGAAATGATTTTACCCGTTTTGCAATGAAATTTGATTCCCCACTCTAATATTTATTATAAGCAATCCTTTTTTTATGAAAACAGTTAGCCAAATATTTTTTTTCTCATTTCTCTTATTCTCATTCACTCTTTGTAAATCTCAAGACTTTATAAAAGAAGAACTGTTATATTCTAACCCACTTTCAAGCAATAATGACACAATTGGCTGGAAAATGGAAGGTAAAGGCCAAATTGAATTTGCCAATGAATGGATGAAAATGTTTTCACACAAGGAAAAAGGTCATCACGTGTTTTGGTGTCCTCAAGAATTTCCCAATAGTTATATTGCTGAATGGGAGGTTCAGAATCTAAATACAAAAGTAGGATTATGCATCGTATTTTTTTCTGCAAAAGGATTAAAGGGAGAAAGTATTTTTGACACATCTTTACCAAAAAGGGATGGTACTTTTAAGCAATATACAAAAAGCGTAGTTAATAATTATCACATCTCATATTACGCCAACAGTAAAGATCATCCTAGACGCGAAACATCACATTTGCGAAAGAACAAGGGTTTTCATTTAGTGCAAGAAAAAGAGAAAGGCATTCCAATTAGTTCAAAAGAAATTCACAAGATTAGATTAGTAAAGTTTGAAGGTAGAATCCAATTGTTTGTAGATGAGAGAAACGTTATTGACTGGCTTGATAACGGACAAGATTTTGGTGAAATTTTAGAAGGGGGTAAAATAGGTTTTCGCCAAATGAAGTGGACTCAATTTAAGTATAGAAATTTTCATGTTTGGCAATGTAGAGTAGCTACTCAATAAAAACCTTCAATGACTCAAAATAAAAGTTAATAATGATTTCTCTTATATATGAACCAGAATATTGAGTTAAAAAATCATACATTTAACTTCTTATTATTAAATAGGTAATTTCTTTACCAAAAAATCAATAAACAATAAATGAAAAACATCTTAATTCTTTTTTTTCTTGCAATTTCAGTTCATGTTTTTGCCCTTGATTTTTTAGGGGAAAAACTAATCTCTTACACCTTGTTTAAAACTGTAACTAAAGAAGAACTAAGGGAAAAAATGAAAAAGAATAAAGTCCCAAAATCACTACTTAATCCAAAGTATGATGTAGATGTTTATGATATTACATATAAAACGTTGTGGCATGATAGCACTTGTATTCTTGCATCGGGTTTTGTATTTGTACCTCGTGGTTATAATAAACCAATGGCAGAAGTAGTCTATCATCATGGTACTAGAGTAGAAAAAGGAAGAAAAAAAAATTTAGGAGGGGTAGATTTTTTGTGTCTTGGCTTAGCGGTAGATGGATTTTTAGTACTTCAGCCTGATTATATAGGATTAGGTCATGGTGATAAGTTTCATTTATATCAGCAATATAAATCGTTGGGTCAAGCAACAGTAGATATGATTTATGCCGTACGTCAACTAAAAGATACTTTGAATATCAAGATAAATGATCAATTATTTCTTACTGGATATTCAGAAGGTGGCTACGCTGCTGTTGCGGCCAACAAATATATTCAAGAAAGATATCCAGATATTAAAGTTACTGCCACTTCAGGAAATAGTGGCGCTTACGATATGGCAGGAGTGCAAAGCGAGGTTATGTTTAAAAAGTACTCACAACCTCACTATTTACCCTTCCTTTTATTAGGTTTAAATGAAGTTTATCGCATAGTTCCAGATATTAAAAGCATTTACAATTCGCCCTATGACACTCTTATACCTACCATGTTTGAAGGGAAACATAGTTATAAGGAAATCAATGCCATGTTGCCAGAAATTCCGAAAGATATGCTTCGCGATACCTTTGTAGACCTATTTCTTCACGACCCTAATTTTATACTTCACAAGGCTCTTAATGACAACTCTCTCTGCAATTGGAAGCCCGAAAACCCTGTTCAGCTTTGCTATTGTGAAAGTGATGAGCAGGTAAGTTACAAGAATTCCATAGTTGCTCGTGAAGGAATGAAGAAACTAGGGGGTAAGAATATTACATTAGTAGAAGCTGGTAAAAAATATGGACACAATAAGTGTGCAATATTTGCTTCTACCTATTCCCAACTCTATTTCAATAGTTTTAGAAACGGCAGTAAAAATGGGAATAAGGGAAATCTAGGAAAGAGGTTTATCCTTGCCTTAGCTAGGCTGGCTATTAAGCCATGATAGTTTTTGAGGTTAAATTGACTTGAATAATTTTTCTAAGTTGTTTTAGTATATAGATTTTATCTCGTTATAATTCATAAAAAAAAAGGGTTTCAAAATTGCTGAAACCCTTTTTTTATACAAAAAATTCAAAATTATTTTACGCCAAAGCAAAATACATTTGACATTTGACCAGTAGCTCCTGAGCTTTTCATAACGAAAGCATACTCTTCACCAACTTTTAATGTTTCGCCTACTTTTACTTTATAAAGACCATCGCTTATTTTCTCATAAGTTAAAGCAACATGAAATCTTTTTGCTGATTTCCCAGTAGCACCATATGCAGCAAATGCTGAAGTTTTAGCAACTTCAATAGAGCGTACTTTTTTTGCTTTTAAACAAATGGCCAAATAGAAAACAGTTTCAGGGTCAGTATCAGCATCAACCTTTAAAAGAAATTCAGGATTTGAAGATAAAATAACCGGAGAAGCTGGACCATCAACTTGAATATTTTGAGAAACGCCACCATATCCCATTCCATTTACCTTTTGTTTTACTTCAGCACTCACTTTTTCTAACTTTACCATTTTACCGCCTACTAATGCTGTAGGTTGGTTTTTGAAATCTGGAACAAGGTCTTGTGCATTTAGAAGACCTGAAGTCAAAACAATTGCGATTAGTGTTAATTTTTTCATTTTTATTAATTTAGTTTCAACAATATTAATTAACTTATTTTCAAAAAAAAAATTAAATTAAAAAATTCACTATTTTTTATGTAAAATGGCAAAATTAAAGCTATACACAATTGCGTAAATGAAATTTAACGGAAATGTAATTACTTTTTTTGCATATCATTTTAAAAAACTAAGTCTTTTTCTAGCTTACTTTTTTCTCGTTCTATCAAAA
>JBIKJU010000206.1:0-4097 GCA_044360745.1 Chitinophagales bacterium | reverse complement strand
GAAAAGTTTGATATACAGAAAGCCGTAACAGACGTTTTTGAGTCTCTTACTTATCAAGCTAATCAAAAGAAGATACAACTCAAGTTTAAAGATGGCAGCTCTCATTGTATTTTTGTTTTAGCTGATAAAATTCGGATCACTCAGGTTTTGAATAATCTAATTTCAAATGCAATAAAATATGGGAGAGTAGGTGGAGGTGTGTTTGTAGGACTTGTTCTTTTAAACGAGAAATTAAAGGTAGAAATCACAGATGATGGATTGGGGATAGCAGCAGAGCATTTGCCTCGACTTTTTGAAAGATTTTATAGAGTAGATAAAATGCGATCGCGTGAAAGCGGGGGTACCGGACTAGGTCTCTCTATCGTGAAACATATTATGGAAGCACATGGAGAGCAAGTAAGTGTAGAGAGCAAGGTTGGAGTTGGATCATCTTTTTATTTTACTTTGAAACTGTCATAAAAGTCAAAAAAGACATTTTTTAAATAAAATTGGTATCTTTTGCCTCTTTTTATAGGTATGTATAGGTTTTTGGCATTAGTTTTTTTGATACAAACATCAGTTTTTGTTTTTGCTCAAAACAAGAGTGAGGAGGCATATTACTTAAGTAACGATAAGCTCGATAAGACAATTAATAACTTTTTAACAACCTATGTAAATATTCCAAAAGACTTTTATAGATTGATTATTCAAAATAGGGACTACATAGCAGATACATCTATAAATTTTAGTAATAAAATTGTCTATCAAACTCGATTAACTCATTTTTTAGAACGTAAATTTGACAAAGATTTATTATACAAAGGACGATATTCAGCTATTTTAAAATACAACTTATATCTCATTAAGTGGAGTGAAGAAAATACGCTTAAAGAAAATATTTTGCAGTATCCAGCATTAGGAATTAGATCTTTATCTTTGTTTGCTAGTGATTCTGCAGCATTTTACTTTCTAGACTCTATGGTTAGTATTTTGCCTGACGAGGTTTTGAGGCAGTCTAGCCTTTTTGAAGACATGTGGTATTCGCCTTTAATTTGGAAGAAGCTTGTTTCAGAAGCTCCTTTATATACAAAGCGTTATTTTGTAGGTGATACTAAGATTTCAGATTACTTATATGACTCGCAAGATTATATGACACAAACCCTCAAAAACGTATATAATTCTCATGGATTAAAAACTAAAGCATACCTTCTTCTTTATGACATTTCAAATACAAATCTTACTATCTCTGAGGCTGATTCAATCACAAGTAATTCAAGACATTTTTTAGATTATTATATAGACTATATAAGCAAAGGCTATAATATTGGTAGATTTTCATTACATAAAGAAGCTGAATATATTAGTAGTAGTATGACAAGGAGTTTGTCTTTAAAAAGTTCAGATGTAACATATGATTATCTTGAAGTGTCTCAATATTCTAAGGAAAAGTTAATTACAATTCTAGCTTTCGGTCATCAAGACTTATTAAGTATTGACTTCAATTATTTATTTTCTGTTTTGACAGCCAAATCTACAAAACCTATTTCAAGCAATTTTTTAATAAACTTACCTCAAGATAAATTCTCCTCTTTTGTAAAGTCTTGCCAAACAAAAAACGTACTTGGAGAACTTTTACAATTAGCCTCAAAGGAAGATCGGCAGTATATACTATCTTTGTTGAGTTTTAATAAAGTTGAGTTAGATATATCGCCAGATAGTAGGGGTATTAAAGTCACTTTTATAAAGCAAAGAGAGACTAGCTTATCTTTCTCTAAGTCAGAGCATAAAAATGAGGAGATAGCTAATCCAATTTTAAAAGAGGAGAAGCCTACTATTTTAGAAGAAAACGTAACAAATTCTTCAAACACAGTAGATATTGTAAATGAAATATTAAAGCTAGAATCTACATTGTTAGAGCCAGAACCTGTGAAAGTAGTACAACAGGTTTCTTTTGATTTATCATCAAATGAAAAAGATTTAATGCGACTAAAACAAAACCCATATGTTGCTGTCAGTAGAATTAGTGAGTTTGTTAATGAGCCTTATGCTAAAGAATTTTTGGAATATGCTAGCATAGTAGAGCCAGATGAATTACTGAAAAATGTAGATAAATTTAAGAGTAAATTTTTTGCAACAAGTATAATAGAACAAGCTTCCTTAAACGCACCAGTCTCAGCTAAGAAATATCTTTTTAATCCTGATCATTTAGTTTCGAAATACCTAAAATCTAGTACTAATCCTACTATAAAAGAAATGCTTGTATTAAATGAGCAGTCAAGCTTTAGAACCAAACCCTACTTGTTGATCGATGACATTGCAAATGGTAAAATCAGTATTAAGCAGGCAGTAGAACTATCTACAAGCACTAATTTGCTGTTTAAAGAACTATGTAAAATTGCATCTCGAAAGTCGTATTTAGGTAAGTATAGCATTGACAAAGAAATGTCCTATTATGCTTTACGATTTATAAGAGATGTAAATGATAAGATAAACCAACCCGATGCTATTCGATTTGCTACTTTTGATAATATTAGCTTTGAAGAGCTATATATGATTACAGTATATGGTCGAGAAGAGGTTTTTAGCTCTACTTTCAATGGCATTTTTACTCGTTTTGAAAAGCATATACAGTCACAAAATTCTTTGTTTGTAGATTCTCTTATTGAGTTGCCAAATTTTAATATTTTCCTGGCGTTGTCTGCAAATAACAACAAGATTAGCAAACTCTTTACATATTTCAGTACGAGCCAAAAAAGGCGAGTAATCGAAAATTTTGTCAAAGGGCTAGATGACAAAGATGGTTCTTTTAAAAATGCCGTTATGGTTTCTGAAACAGTAGCAAATATCACAGACAGCGAAATCATGAAACTTTTGCAAGAGAATATTAAAAAAGAGTACCAGCGTTGCGAACAATTGTCTCAACCTACATGTATGGTAGTTTTTGGTTTGTTGGCTGGATTGGTTAAAGACAAGGCTATAATCGAGAGGGAATGGTTTTTAGAGATGTCACAAAAATATCCTGCTGCAGAATTGACTACTTTAAAAAAGAAAGTTCTGATGCCAAGTGAAGTCCTTGTAGAGAGAATGTATTTTTATGACGATGAAGATGGGAGAGATTCTTATATCTCGTTTCTAAGTTTGTTTAGAAGTAAGCAAGGATGGCGAGTAGAGGATAATTATAATTATGCAAGAGTGTACACAGTAGAAGGTGAGCCAATTGAAATTTTTGCCAATAAACCAATGTTTGAAGAGAGTGGGGAGGCTTCGATAAATAAAGTTTTTTTTGATAGACAAATATATCCTACAGTTGCCATACATCGTGGACATAGCTTTCATACGGAGAGAACACTTGAACGTATTTCATCCAATACTAAGCTTTTGTTTATTGGCTCTTGCGGAGGTTTTTATAAGGCTTCTATAGGATTGAAAAATGCTCCTGAAACACATATAATAGCCACTAAACAAATAGGAACGAAAGGGATTAATGATCCGATTATTTTCTCATTTAATGAACAATTGAGGCTTGGCAAAGATTTACAATGGCCACAGTTTTGGGCTCAAATGCGCACTCAACTCGGATCGTATTCTTTATTTTATGATTATGTGCCACCACATAAGAATATCGAGTCGTTATTTCAAAACGCCTATTATAAAACATTGGGTTTATGAAAAACGTGGCATTTTTAGTTGTTGCTTTGTACAGTCTATCTTCTTTTGCTCAATTGCAGAATTTTGACATGGATCCTCTTTTTTTCTTGATTAAAGAGAAACGAAGAATTGACTTACTGGATGGGAAACTAGATAATAGAGTGACGGTAGAAGACAGCTCTAGATCTGAGTTAGCGACTAAAGTGTACATGAATACCCTGGATTCAATTTGGTTTTTTATCCCAAAGGTGACAAGTAATGCTCAACAGCGAGATACTCTTGTAAAGTACATTTCTCCAATGATTAGCAACGTGCGTTCTTTAGATTTTAAAACGCTAGACAAGAATAATAGGGAGTTTAGTAATATCTTGTTATTGCTAAAAGGGATATACAACAATGATTTATTAAACGCGCTACTAGCTTCCCCTTTGGTGTCTTTAAATCAGGTGCATCTTGTTCTGTTTAGGCCA
>JBIKJU010000205.1:0-4119 GCA_044360745.1 Chitinophagales bacterium | reverse complement strand
TCATGATTGGTCCAAAGCGAGAGACCATTCTTAAAGATTATAGCTTACTACGTAAGTTGCTTGGGGAAAAAGGAAGCAGTGAACGAGTAGCTAAAGACATGGTTTCTCATTTGCTTATGTCTAAATAAAATTTACATTTGTACCACTAAGCTCTGGGGGATTAGCTCAGCTGGCTAGAGCGCTACGCTGGCAGCGTAGAGGTCATCGGTTCGACTCCGATATTCTCCACAAAAAAAGCCCCAAATTTGGGGCTTTTTTACGTTTATATTTTGGCTGATTATTTTGCTATTGCGCTGTTCATTTCGTTAAACTTGTTTTCCGCTGTTTGCATAAAGCCATTAAATTTTTGCATTTCGTCTGCTTTAATTTTACCTTGAAGTTGCGCAGCACCATTAGTCCAAGTCATAAATTTAGCAGATAATGCCTTTGCTTTTGTTAATTCACCCTGATAAAATTTATCCTGGTCAAATGTTTGTCATTCCTCAAGATTAATCATTGAGAAAAGCGTTTACATTGTTTTGAATTGTAGACTTCAACTTTAATTTAGCCATTTCTGCGGCATTATTTATCATCTGAAACGATGATGGAAAAGGCATTACACGCCCTCCAATTCGGTTAAGAGATTGTTGTGAGATGGCTCGCTTATCGCCCCTAAAAGTACCGTGGTAATTTTCGAAATTTACTGATTCAGCAAATGGAACATCAGTTAAAGTTTTTCCAGAGTTGAGGTTTTTTACTTCCCAGCTACCAGTCATTATAGCTGATTTAAATTGTCTAGTTTCAAAAATATTTGCTCTCAAAGTAATCATTTTAGGCGTTTTTACATCATTGCCAAGTGAGTCTTTCATCACATTCCCCTTTTTATCGAGCACATATTCAAAACCGTCTTGTATGGTTTTTGTTTCTTCAAATTCTCTAGTGTTAAACTGCTCAGGCGATACATCCATTCCCCTAATATGCAGTACTACTGTATAGTCATATTTTAAATTAAGATTATATGTTTTGTCAAAATTAACCCATTGATATTGTAATCCCCAAGTGCTAAAATCTCTTATAAGCTCTTCAAAATCTTTAGGTAGAATCACATTTGCAGAGTTTTTTACGACCACTCCTACATTAACTATACCTTTGGATGCCGCTTCTCTTTTTTTACTTACCACATCTTTATAATTAGGATACATCCGCTCTACTTCACTATACATATTGAAAGCTTTCCTAACATCCGATTTTAGATTATTGTCCAAAAGTCTATTGGCAGTTTGATATGTAAACTCAATAGATTGGTTTTTAGAATTAGCAAGTTCAGATGTGATATCTACAATTTTAATATCAATTTCTCTAAAGCTTTTTCTTAAATAAATTGGTAAGAGCGGAGCAACTACATTTTGTCTCTGATTTATTTTTTCATAAATCTGATAAATTTCTTTCAGATTGTTGGGATTGCCTTCAGCTCTTAACTGTTGAATACGTTTGAAGTCTTGGTCTTGTGCTATTCTATATGCTTCTTCTAATCGTAAAGCCTCTTTTTCGTTTTTCTTATTTGATCTAAGTCGTTCAGCAGCTGCTAGTGATGCTAAGTCATATTGTCCATTATTGATGAGCATTTTTGACTCTGAACATCCAGCAACGATTAGTGCTATCAAGGCTATGGTGGGGAGTTTGATTTTCATACATGATTGTTTAGAATTAGACAGCTCAAATAAATTTATGTAAAGTTTAAATATGATTTTTTACATTTTTTAAGCTTATCTTTTCTTTGTTTGTTTTTTGTATTTCATTTTTTTAGGATCAAGTAGATAACTAAATCTTACTGTGATTGTGTTATTGTATTGCCCTTTTATTCGGGTATTGATAGATTCGTAGGCAGGTCGCATAGAGAGAATACTATATTGGAATTTCACACCAAGTCCAAACTGTTCTTTAATTAAAAATGTAAATCCAGTTTGAAAAGAAAGATCAAATCTTCGTGGAGCCACAAATGGAGCTGGCGAGTTAGTTGTATCTGTTCCTAAAGTGGTAGTTTCACGATAACGTAACAAACTTCCAAAATTTAGCCCTACACCAAAAATTACGAATCGCTTATCGTGTACATTTATGCTAAATGGAATGTCTATATAATCGGTAGTGATATCAAATCTATCTTTCACTTCTTGTCCTGCGCTATTGAGATAGGTCTTGTATTTTGGGCGTGCTCCTCGCATTGAATAAATCATCTCAATACTGGCTGAAAAATTTTTGTGAAACTTCACGAGGGTGCCTATTCCCGCATAAGCTCCTAGTTTGGTATAGCCAAATTCAGCATCTCCATCTACTTGACTTAGGTTTAAGCCTGCGGAGAAAAGTCCCTTAAATAAGCTCTCTTTACTTAAATCTACAGGACTTTCTTCTGGCGTTTTACTTGGCAACTCATTATCAAATGCATTTTTATCATAGTTGTGATCAGGAGGCAAAAAGATGCGGTTATCCTCTTTTTTTGGCTTTTTCGGCTCAGGCTTCACCCCATCCTCTTGTGCATTTAGTACAAATGGAAATAAAATTATCAACAGTGTGAGTTTCTTATACATTTTGTAAAGTTAATCAAAGTATTTTCGTGAAGCAAATAAAGAAAAATGATTAAATATAATCATAATACACAAAAGAAAATTGAACGCATTTTTGAAGAGGGCGGCTATACTGTTCGATATGAGAAAGGGTCATTCAACTCAGGTTATTGTGTCCTAGAGAGCAAAAGAGTAGTAGTTATCAATCGGTTTCATCCTTTAGATGCTAAGATTAATAGTTTGGTGGAAATTCTATCTATTGTAGACTTGAATCTTGAAGAGATGAAAGAGGAAACCCTAAAGTACTACCATGAGCTTACTCAAAAAGAACCAATTAATCTATTTTCATAGATTAGAATTAGCCCTTAGAGTTTTCCCAATCAGCAGTTTTTTTAGCTAAACTTTCTGCTAGTTGTTTTACATCTTCCTTAACGTATGGGTTCCCAGTAGCTTTTTGATATGAATCTGCCATAGATAGAAGGGTTTGAAAAAAATGTGAATGCATTTCATCTATGGTCATATCATTTGTCCATAAATCTATCTTTAGTGTTTCTTTTTGAGCAATATCCCAAATAGAGATCATGATTGATTTACAATCTCTAAGTTCTTGATTTTGGGAATCAGAAGCCTGCCATTTGATATCTAAAGGAATATTTTCTTTACTTAATCCTACTTTGAATCGGATGTCTGAATATTTTTCTATCATGATTATTGAGGGGTGTTTCTCCAGTTATTAATAATATCTATAAATTCTATTTGAGTCGATGTTGTTTTATCTTCACCGTACCATTGATGAACCATTCTTACCTTTTCTCCAAAACTCATGTTTGGATCTTTTAATTTTTCCGTCACTATATCTTGTAGTACTTTAGGACGAGGCCCCCAACTGCCAACTTCGCTCAAGTCTTCAGATTTTAAGCATACTAATTTTGGAATAGACCTACCACCTTTGGTTAAATAATTGTCCATAACATCGGTATGATTATCACGCAATAAAATTTTAAATGATATAAGGTCACTACATTTACTTATGAAATATAAGATAGGTACTATCTGCGAGGCATCGCCACACCATGGTTCAGTAATACAAACCCAAGTCCAAGGAGTGGTATTGAGCTGAAGTTGATTGTAAAGCTTAGGTTCTATCTCTATGTTTTCATTTAAGTCCTGCATGCGTGCCAAATTATCTTTGGTGTAATTCATCATTTTTTCATCGCGATAAATCTCTGGTGGATGAGTACTCGCTATAATTTCTTTTGTGAAATTTATGTAAGCTTCATATGATAAGCTGTCTTGTAAGACTAAAGATGTAATAGTATTATTCATAATTTTATTTTATCCTCTTCCAGCCAATAGATACAAGACCGCCATTCGAATGGCTACTCCATTTTCTACCTGCTGTAGTATTAATGATTGTTTTGAATCAGCTATATCCGAGTTAAGCTCTACACCTCTATTTATAGGGCCAGGATGCATGATAGTAATATCTTTTTTGATACTGTTTAATATATCTTTATTAATTCCGTAGTAAAGTGAATATTCTCTCAACGATGGAATGTATTTTATATCCATACGCTCC
>JBIKJU010000248.1:0-3334 GCA_044360745.1 Chitinophagales bacterium | reverse complement strand
GGCTTTGGGAAACCAATTGCTGGCAAGCTTTATTTTTCATCAGAGGTTATAGTAAAAAAGAAACTCAATGCTTTTGATGAAAAAGTTGCTAATATTAATGAAGAAAAAACAATAAATGACAAATGGAAAAAGTACTTAGCCAGTGCAGGATTGCCGGATACAGAAAAAAAATCAAAATCTGTTGGTAAGTCTCTTAAAGAACAGGCACAACTTGAAAAAATCAGGAAAGATGATGGATTGTTTGAAGAAACTCGTGAACAAGTATTGGTTAATTTAAAAGGAGTGCTGTCATTGCATTCTCGCATTGAACGGGAAAAAGACAGTTTAAATAACAAATTTAGAGAATTTTCCAAATTGGTAAAAGATGATACATCTCTTGTTCAAAATTTAAAAGACCGATTCTTGCAAGAAATGGAATCTGCTTACAAAAGTAGAAGCTATCCTATATGGAATCGTGGTGGCGAAGATCGCAAGAAGATTGAGGCCGATCCAGAATTAAAAGAGATCGAACGTATTATGATGCAAAATTATGAAAATGGAATAGAAAGTAATGTTAATGAATTTCGAATTTTCGTTTGGAATGCTCAAGGCAAATGGCATAGGATTAACACCTCGGATATACCCTATTTAAGAAAATCCGAAAAAGAACTTGATAGTTTATATTCCTCTTTAATACCTGCACTTTCAACCAAAACTTCTTTTACCTTTAAACTTGAGTATGCAGAAATTGAGTTTAATGAAGGGTTTATTGAGAATATATTAGTTGTAGGTGATGTAAAAACATTAAATTTGGGTAAATTTTATAACAATAGGACGCTATTTAACTTAATTGATACAAAGGATGCTAATGCTACGCTTGATGAACTAGGCTATTTTTCAAAACGTATCAAATTTGAGAGTAAATATCCATACGGTTTTTCAAGGAAAAGTGATTATGAGGCATTGAGCAAAATAAAAATCACATCTAATGGCAAAAATGATGAAGACAGATATACACTTGAATTGGGAGACTTGCTCTCGATTTATTTGCCTAAACACGAAGTAGGACGGCGAGACTTTAGTCCCGAAAACAAAGTGATACAATACTACCCTGCAACAGAAGGGAAAGATTATGTAACTCTATACAAGGAGGAAACGAGCAAAATATTTGAGGCGCGTGTCTATAGTGATTTCGTAGGGTTGGATTCAAAAGCCGCCAATGGGCTTCTGCAAACCGAGATTGCTAAAAGATTAAATCTAAATACCAAACGTCCTATTTTAAATTGTGGCAACTTTTTGCGCGGGTTTGGCACTTTCGCTTGGCTTGAACCAACCATAACCCTCTCTAAAATTGAACAAAACAATAAAAATTTATTATTGTCAGAGATTGTTCCAAATGATACTTTCGGGAGAAACAGATATTACGCTACTTCACTTGATGTAAGAAGGCATGAATCTTTGAGTGTCGGAGCCAGATTAAATATTTTATCGTATGATATACCTAGCCTAAAATCAACTATTTCGGGCAATGGTGCCTTATACTATGGAAGAACTCCAATACAAACTGATACAATGGAAAGTGGTATTAATACGCTCACATTTTTGCCAGAATTGAATTGTGATGTGCGTGCTGACGAGCGTTGGGGACTTTCGTTTTCATATCGTTGGAATTTTATGAGAACACTAAGTAGGGAAGTTGTTCAAATCTCCGATTTACTAGACCCTGACAACAAATTAGCAAAAGGAATAAAAAACAAACAGTATAATACAGCTCAATTTCAAGTATTTTTCCAACCATCAGAAGATAATCGAGGCCGCCTATTTTTCCGCTATCGCTACCATTGGCAATATGGCGACCAAAACGTGGGTTTTCATCAAGCGCAAGTAGGATATTCATTCTATTTGCTTGGAAGAAACAAAGGGAAAGAGAAACCATAAATAACTGCTAACTCTGCGTGGCTGTCAACCGCTCGCTAAAGTCACCCGTATGGCAGTCAACCTCACATTAGCAGAAAATAAGAGAAGAAGAAAAAAGAAAAATATATGGATTTATGACAGATAAAGTGTTTTTAGAAAAAATTTCTCAGGTTGATACTCTAAACTCTTCGCTAAAATTCGGAGATGCTGTTGTATTGCTTGATGAACTAAGGCTCGTGCTACTTCCGAATGATTTAGCAGCATACTTATCTATTAAGTCCATTTTAGAAGATATTAAAAACGATAAAAATCAAGATTTCATAAGAAAGGACATAGATGAAACAAAAAAGAAAATACTAAACCAAAGACTTCCTAAAACAGAAAAAATTTCAAACTTTATTATATCTATTGTTTCATATACCCTAATTCCAATTGTTCCGTTTATTGCAAACTATTTAAACAATGAACCGAACACAAACAAAGATATTGTTCTATCTCTTGCGATGTATTGTATTTCGATAGCGCTTTCATTGAAGACAGCAAGAGATAGAATTTTTGGTATTCTTTTCTCAATTATTATTTTTCTTTTAGTTGACAAAGAGCCAAAACCAAATGCTGTATATGGCACATATGTTTTTACAGCAATTACAGTCACTTTTCATCTTCTCGATAGAATAAATAGACATTTGAGAGAAAACGAACCATTCGTATAAAAATTTGATAATGATAACAGCATTGGTTTTCATAGCCTTAATTATCGTCTTGATACTTTCAATGACTTCTCTATCCTATAAACGGACAGACAGGCAATACTTTGACGATATTTACAATATTAGAAGAAATTATCCCACACCTCCACCGTATCCTTCTTACCAAAGAGAAAGTTTGTTTTCACGAATTAGTGGAATAATTAGTATAATTGGAGCATTGACAGCAATTTTTGTACTATCGGTAGAATATAATTTTTTTGAAAAAAAACCCGAAAACAACAACAATATAATGATAATTAATTCTACGGAAGCAGCAAGAAGTGAACTTAAAACAATTAGAAACGACTTAAAAGGAAAATTAGATAGTGCTGAATATAATAAAATATTGATAAGAATTGATAGTGTTGAAATAAATATCAATAAGATAAACAGCGCCAATGAATGACCCCTTCAGTAAAACGCAAAATTCTGATAACATCTAGAGCCTAACCGCCAACGGGCAGGCGAAGCCGCACAGATCGCCCCTACCCACTAACTCCCCGTTGGCGGTTGAACCTTTTTGAACGGAGCCGGCAGTTACGCTCGATCTCATCCTTGCCTTTTCTTGGCTTTATGGGGTTTCAACACGATTTGTAGCAGGAGCGGCGGATTATTTCTGCGCTCCGATTCGAATAAATGAATGATTTTTTGATCACTTTTTATTGCTTAATTTAGACTTGTTTCTGGTC
>JBIKJU010000203.1:0-4148 GCA_044360745.1 Chitinophagales bacterium | reverse complement strand
GTAAGTGCAATCTTATTATAGGTAAGTCTGGATCTGGTAAAACAGTTTTTTTAAAGAACATGGTTGGCTTATTAACTCCTGATGTAGGTGATATAATGTATGACGGGCGTTCATTTAATAACATGTCTAAACAAGAACGTAAAGAAATTAGACGAGAAATAGGGATGCTTTTTCAAGGTTCGGCACTTTTTGATTCTATGACAGTAGAAGACAATATCAAATTTCCTTTAGATATGTTTTCTACCATGACCGAAAAAGAAAAAAAAGAAAGAGTAAATGAATGTTTAGAGCAGGTAAATATGCCTGGCATAAACAAGAAGTTTCCTGATGAGTTAAGTGGGGGAATGAAAAAAAGAGTAGGTATTGCAAGAGCTATAGTGCTTAATCCTAAGTACTTATTTTGTGATGAGCCAAACTCAGGATTAGATCCCAAAACAGCCATTGTTATTGATGAGCTTATCCAAGAGCTTACACAACAGTTTCAAATGACCACCTTAATTAATACACATGATATGAATTCAGTAATGGAAATTGGTGATCATGTTGTATTTTTGTTTGAAGGACGAAAATATTGGGAAGGAAATTCAAAAGAAATTATGCAAATAGAGGAAGGAGAACTATATGATTTTATATTTGCTTCCGATTTTTTAAAAGACCTCAGACGCAGAGCTAAATATTAAACTAAAAACCAAAATAAAATGAGCGTATTAGTAAACAAAAACAGTAAAATAATTGTACAAGGATTTACAGGTAAAGAGGGGACTTTTCATGCCACTCAGATGATTGAATACGGCACTAATTTAGTAGGAGGAGTTACTCCAGGAAAAGGTGGTGAAAAGCACCTTGATAGACCAGTTTTTAATACTGTGGCAGATGCTCGTAAAGCTACAGGATGCGATGTTTCTATCATTTTTGTTCCACCAGCATTTGCTGCTGATGCAATTATGGAAGCTGCTGAAGCAGGAGTGGAGCTAGCAGTATGTATCACAGAAGGAATACCTGTACAAGACATGGTAAAAGTAAAGGAATATCTTAAAGGAACTAATACAAGATTAATTGGTCCTAACTGTCCAGGTGTGATCACTCCAGAAGGTGCTAAAGTTGGTATTATGCCGGGTTTTGTTTTCAAAACTGGTAAAGTTGGTATCGTTTCAAAATCAGGAACGCTTACTTATGAAGCAGCAGACCAAGTAGTAAAAGCTGGTTTAGGAGTTTCAACGGCTATTGGTATAGGTGGTGACCCTATAATAGGTACTACTACTAAAGAAGCAGTGGAATTGTTTATGAATGACCCAGATACAGACGTTATAGTGATGATAGGTGAGATAGGTGGAGGTCTTGAAGCAGAGGCTGCTCGATGGATCAAAGCTAATGGAAACAAAAAACCTGTGATTGGATTTATAGCTGGACAAACTGCACCTCCAGGAAGAAGAATGGGACACGCAGGTGCTATCATTGGTGGTGCAGAAGATACTGCCGCTGCAAAAATGAAAATAATGCGTGAGTGCGGAATACATGTTGTAGATTCACCTGCTGCAATTGGTGAAACTGTAAAATCTGTTTTAGGTTAATAAATTTAATTTTTTTTTGAAAGCTCAGAGATTATCTGGGCTTTTTTTGTTTGCTAATCTTAAATAGTTTCATAAACTTGTATTGATGGAAATTACAAATCAAACCTACATTTGGGCCTTTGAAAAATTATGCACAGCTAAGGCCATGGCTAATTTGTATGAGAAGAGAAAGGATATTTGTGCAAAATATGTACATGCTACATCACGTGGTCATGAAACCATACAGTTAGCTGCAGCATTTCAGCTAAAACCTCAAGACTTTGCATTTCCATATTATAGAGATGATGCCATGTTGTTAGGTATGGGGTTTACTCCATATGATTTGATGCTTCAATTATTAGCTAAAAAGTCAGATTACTTTTCTGCCGGGAAAACTTACTATAGTCATCCAAGCAGTAATCGAGAAGATTTGCCAAAAATCCCTCATCAATCTTCAGCTACTGGGATGCAAGCTATTCCTGCCACAGGTACAGCACAGGGTTTACAGTATCGTGAACTGCAAGGCCTTGATAAATGGAGTGATGGTGAAAAACCGATTACGCTCTGTTCGCTTGGCGATGCTTCCATAACTGAGGGCGAGGTAGCAGAGGCTTTTCAGATGGCTGCTCTTCATCAATACCCAATTTTATATTTGATTCAAGACAATGAATGGGATATATCTGCATATTCTTCAGAGATAAGAGCTATGGATGCCACATACTACCTTTCTGGATTTAAAGGTATAACAGTATTTACAATAGATGGAACACAACCCGAAAAAAGCTTTGAAACATTAGGAAAAGCTTTTGATATAGTGAGAAATGAACGAAGACCAGTCGCTGTTCATGCAAAAGTACCTTTGCTCAATCATCACACTTCTGGTGTACGAAAAGAATGGTATCGACCAATCGAAAATCTCGATTTTGATAATGCAAGAGACCCCTATCCAATTTTAAAAAGATTGTTAATAGATAAAGCTTTACTCACAGAAAATGAGTTAGTTCTTTTAGAAGCTGATATAGAAAATAAAGTTAACGAAGATTTTGAACGAGCCTTACTAGAGCCATCTCCTTCAGCGACAGACCTCATGAATCATATATTTGCCCCTACAACTATCACTGAGGAAATGGGAACTCGATCTCCAGAAAATGGAGAAACAATAGTGATGGTAGATGCAGCTCTTCATGCTGTAGATGACATTTTGAAAAAACATCCAGAGGCTTTACTTTATGGTCAAGATGTGGGTGGTGAGCTTGGTGGTGTTTTTAGAGAAGCAGCACTTCTAGCAAAAAAATATGGTGATAAGCGTGTGTTCAATACACCTATTATGGAAGCATATATTATTGGAAGTACAGTAGGAATGAGTGCCTCAAAGTGCAAACCAATTGTGGAAGTTCAATTTGCAGATTATATTTTTCCAGGTATTAACCAATTGTTTACAGAAGTGTCTCGTTCTTGTTATTTGAGCAATGGTAAATGGCCAGTTCAGTCATTGATTAGAATTCCGATTGGTGCATATGGTAGTGGAGGACCGTATCATTCATCATCTGTAGAAAGTATAGTTTTGCAATTAAAAGGGGTTAAAGTAGTTTATCCATCAAATGCTGCAGATATGAAGGGATTGATGAAAGCTGCATTTTATGATCCTAATCCAGTTGTCATTTTTGAGCATAAAGGCTTATATTGGAGCAAAGTAAAAGGGACAGATTTAGCCAAGTGCATAGAGCCTGATGAGGATTATATAGTACCATTAGGAAAAGCAAGAGTAGCATTAGCTGCTGATGAACAAAATATAGCTAATGGAGAAAGCCTATGTATTATCACTTACGGTATGGGAGTGCATTGGGCAATGAATGCCGCAAAGTCTTTTTCGGGAAAAGTCGAGGTGATAGATTTAAGAACACTAAATCCACTAGATGAAGAATTAGTAATAGAGACTGTAAAAAAACATGGGAAAGCTATTGTTCTTACTGAGGAAACCATTACTCATTCTTTTGCAGAGGCTTTGGCTGGTAGAATTACTCCTAAATGCTTCAAATATTTAGATGCTCCAATCATTACTATTGGTTCAAAAGATGCGCCAGCCATTCCACTTAACGAAGAATTAGAAAAAGCAATGTTGCCTAATGTAGAGCTAGTAAAAAAGAGTATTGATGTTTTGTTGAATTTTTGATTGTTTTATTGAATCTAAATACAACTATTTTTTTATTTTCGTCATCTAACATAAAGAAGCGACATTTCACTATCACCCTAATCACATATTTGGTACAACATGACAAAACTAAACAACCTCTATTTTCTTGTTATTTTTCAATTTTTTGCCTTTAACATTGCTTTTGCTCAACCTGGATGTCCTGCCGTAAATGCTGGTCCTAATCAAAACTTAGCATGTGGGGTTAATTGTACAAACTTAACTGCTACACCATTTCCAAGTGGAAATACCACTTCTTATGGTGTTGGGAGTATTCCATATTCACCCTTTAGTTATACTGCTGGAACTAATATATTGGTAAACACAGATGACATTTGGTCTCCAGTTATTAACCTTCCTTTTACCTTTTGTTTTTTTGGGAATTCGTACAATCAAGTAGTAGTAGG
>JBIKJU010000202.1:0-4167 GCA_044360745.1 Chitinophagales bacterium | reverse complement strand
CAGCAGGAGGATTTGCGGTGGAAATTCTTGCCCGTACATTTGTACTATTACTGGTGAGCTTTGCTCTTATTGCTACACTTGTAGGGGATAAACCTCCAGTCATTACCCATTGCACTTCGTTTTGAGCTATTGCTGAAAAACTAATAAAAAAAATACAAGTAAAAACACTTAATCTCATAACTATAAATTTTTAGTAAGATTAACTATAAATATCTAATTTTCAAAAATGCATGTAATATGTTTTTGTTAAGAAATTAGCTATGGAATATTTAAAATCTATTTATCTACAGATTTAGATAATTTTAATTCAAAGAATGCTAATCCTAATACTATTGCTTTTTCAATAATAAAATAAGAGATACCAATAACCGTGAGGTTTTGATAGAAATAAATGAGTATTGATATAGAAAAAATACAATAGGCTATGTTTCCGAAAGATATAAGTTTAATAAAAAAAGACCAATGGCTCTTTAAAAAGAAATAGCAGCTAGCAGAAAATATAAAGAGGCACACTGCAAAAACAGAAAGGTAAGTCAAAATTTGTTGTGGGAGTCCTATGTACTCATGATAGTTCCTTAAAACGAAAAATAATAAGATGAAGCTGTTTAATGCCCCAAGTCCATCAATTAAGAAAATGACTCTAGGCTTTGCACTTAACTTTTGGATATAATATTCTAATAGAACTCTCATTAGGCAGCAAATTTATAGTTTTTTAAACTTCCTAATATGAATTTTTGAATTTATAGTGTGTGGAATAGGTATTTTTTCAGTGAAAATTTTGAAATATTGAAAATAAACCTACATTTGCACTCCGTTTTGAAACATCAGGCATCAAAACATCCGTTTTCTTTGAAATGATCTCACTTTTTCGCCTTCAGGCTAATACCTGTTTCTAAGAGTGCTTTCGTTTCATTTTAAACAAAACAAAAATAAATATACGATGAAAGTAAAAGTATTAAGCAAAGAAGGAAAAGAAACAGGAAGAGAGATCGAACTTTCTGACGAAATTTTTGGTATAGAACCTAACACACACGTAATGTGGTTAGCAGTACGTCAATATCAAGCTCACCAACGACAAGGAACTCACAAAACTAAAGAAAGAAACGAGATAGCTCGTTCTGGTAAAAAAGCCTTTAGACAAAAAGGAACTGGTGGCGCACGAAGAGGCGACATGAGATCTCCACTTGTAAAAGGTGGTGGTAGAGCATTTGGTCCAAAACCACATGCATACTCTCTAAAACTCAACAAAAAAGTTAAGGATTTAGCAAAAAAATCTGCTTTTGCTTACAAAGCTCAAAATGGCAATGTATTAGTAGTTGAATCATTTAATCTTGAAACTCCTAAAACACAAGCGTTCTCAGCAATTCTTAAAAATTTGAATGTAGCTGACAACAAATCACTTTTCTTAATTGGTGATTACAGCACTAACCTTACACTTTCTGCTCGCAATTTACCTAAAGTAAACTTAACTGATGCTCGATTAGTAAGTACTTTTGATGTAATGAGTGCTCAAAAATTGATTTTGACCGAAGATGCAGTAAAAGCGATTGAAGCTAATTTTTCTAATAACTAATTAAATAGCGTAAAGATATGTCAGCAATCATTATAAAACCACTTATCACTGAAAAAACAGATAAGTTAGGAAAATTAAACAGATATTCGTTTAAAGTAGCCAAAGATGCTAATAAATTAGAAATCAAAAAAGCTATTGAAACAATATACGGTGTTAAAGTAGAAGATGTAAACACTGCAGTATTACCTGGAAAACTAAAAACTAGATATACCAAAAGTGGTTTCACACGTGGTATCAGACCAGCTTATAAAAAAGCATTTATTACACTTAAAGAGGGTGAAGTTCTAGATATTTACGCTACACTTTAATCAACAAATTACATAACCTATAGCGGAGACAAAACCGCTGATATCAAAAAGAAAAAAAATGGGAATTAAAAAGTACAAACCAACAACTCCAAGTTTAAGACACACGTCACTATTGACGTTTGAGGAGTTGACAACCAACACTCCTGAAAAGAGTTTGTTGGGTAAACAAAATGGCTCTGGTGGTAGAAATAGCGCTGGTCGTATGACAATGCGATACACTGGAGGTGGTCACAAAAGACGTTATAGAATTATCGATTTCAAAAGAGATAATTTTGACGTGAAAGGCACAGTTAAAACTATAGAGTATGATCCAAACCGTACAGCATTTATTGCTTTGGTCTACTTTACAAATGGTGACAAGCGTTATATTTTGTGTCCAAAAGGACTAAAAGTTGGTCAAGAAATTGTGTCTAGCAAAACAGCAGCTCCAGAGGTAGGAAACACGCTTCCTCTAGAGAATATGCCTTTAGGTTCTACTATTCATAACATTGAATTACAACCTGGTAAAGGTGGAAAAATAGTTCGCTCTGCTGGTACATTTGCTCAACTTTTAGCGAAAGAAGATAAATATGTTTCTGTAAAATTACCTTCAGGTGAAGTTAGAAAAGTACTAAAACAAAACTTAGCAACTGTAGGTATGGTTTCAAATTCTGACCATAATCTTCAATCACTTGGAAAAGCTGGTCGTAAGCGTTGGAAAGGTGTAAGACCACGTACTAGACCAGTAGTGATGAATCCTGTGGATCACCCGATGGGTGGTGGTGAAGGTAGAGCTTCTGGAGGTCATCCAAGATCTAGAAATGGTAAGAAAGCTAAAGGTTTGAAAACTAGAAGTAAAACTAAAGCTTCAAATAGATTAATAGTAAGCAGAAGAAGCAAATAATTTAATAAAACTATCCTAAAAGAAATATAAAAAATGGGAAGATCGATTAAAAAAGGACCTTATGTAGCGTTTAAATTATCTAAAAAGGTAGACGCTCTAAACGCATCAGGCAAAAAAACAGTTATCAAAACATGGTCTAGAGCCAGTATGATATTGCCAGATATGATTGGACACACATTTGCTGTTCACAACGGACAAAAATTTATACCAGTATATGTTACTGAAAATATGGTAGGGCATCGTTTGGGTGAGTTTAGCCCAACACGCCAGTTTAAAGGACATGCTGGTAAGAAAATTAAATAATAATTTCTAAATTTAAAGATATCATGGAAGCAGTAGCAAAATTGAATAACAATCCTACATCACCGCGAAAAACGAGATTAGTAGTAGATTTGATAAGAGGCAAAAAAGTAGATGAAGCATTCAGAATATTGAAGTTTCATAAAAAGGAGTCAGCTCCAAAACTTGAGAAGTTGTTGAAATCAGCAATTGACAATTGGGAGAAAAAATTTGAATTAAATGTTTCTGACCACGAATTATATGTAACAGAAATATTTGTAGATGGAGGCAGAATGGTAAAACGTTTTTTACCAGCACCTCAAGGTAGAGCTTACAGATTGAGAAAAAGAAGTAACCATGTAACCCTAAAAGTTGGAACTAAAGGTACTTCACCTGCTGTAGCTACTCCAGCAGTAACTTCCGAAGAAGCTTAATATTTCATTAATTTTTGATTAAAGCAGAGTGTTTGAAAAAACATTCTGCTTTTTTGTTTCATGATTTTTCATTGCCATTAAATATTCTATATTCGCAGGGTCTATGTCAAAACTATTTCATGAGCTAGGGGAATATCTGATACTACTTCGTGGTGTGATCTCAAAACCCGAGAAGCCATCTATGTATTGGAAAGAGACTTTCAGACAAGCGAATGACATTGGTATAGGATCACTAATAGTTATAGCCATAATTTCTACTTTTATTGGAGCTGTTACTGCTGTTCAATTTTCATATCAGTTAAGAGGAATTGGTTTAGTGCCTATGTGGTGGGTAGGGGCCATTGTACGCAAATCCTTAATTTTGGAAATGGCACCAACGTTTACATGCTTACTACTTGCTGGTAAGGTTGGTTCAAATATTGCATCAGAGCTTGGTTCAATGCGAACTACAGAACAAATAGATGCATACGAAATCATGGGCGTAAACACATCATCATATCTTATTGGACCAAAAGTTATAGCTGCACTTTTTGTTATCCCTTTGCTTGTGATTATAGCTGTGTTTTTAGGTGTTATTGGTGGGTGGGCTGCTGGAGTGATGGGTAATTTTTATAGTACAGCTGAGTATGTCAGAGGACTGCAAGACTATATGAAAGGATGGGATTTAGTGGTCATGTTGATTAAGTCTGT
>JBIKJU010000201.1:0-4171 GCA_044360745.1 Chitinophagales bacterium | reverse complement strand
ATGCTGGAAGACCTTTTATTGAAGGTACTAGTTTGACATATAAGCCTAAATTTGATGAGGCTGAGGGTTGGGGTTCTATTTGGCTTAATGCATCTACAGCATTATTTAATATAGCTCTTCCAGCTCCATCTTTTTTTAATGGAGCAGGATTAAGTGCTACTCTTAGAGCTGGTATAGCCAGTAGGTCAAATGAAAATCACAACATTGCTACACGTTTTAATACTATAAATTTTAATCCTCTTGTTCATCTTGGATATAAGTTTAACAGGTTGGAAGAGCAAATACCTATATCTAATATAGCGGCTACTAATACCTTTTCTGTGAAAGAGAATGGTACTGGGGTGAGTACTCAACAAAACTTAGTTCATTATGCAGAATTGATTTATCCTCGAAGATTTGAGTTTGGAAATGCTACTTCGTTTTACTTTAAAATGCAGCCATCATTACAGAAACAACGAATAGATATTACTCAATTCAATTCACAATCTACTCAACCAATTTTATATGATCTGACAAATGGTCTTTTTATCAAAAACACCAATACAGTTGCATCAGCTACTAAGACTTTTGTATTTCCTGCTTCATCATTAGAGAGAGAGTTTTTTATTTGTAATGATATAGCTTCAGCATATAGAGTAGTTAATAGAATGGATTCTATCACTTTTATCAACTATAGTCTAAACCCTGGAAATTATCTCATTATAACCCATCCTAAGCTGTTTGATACTGCGGGAGCTATAAACTATGTAGAAGAATATAGAAAATATAGAGATAGAGTAGCTAGCCCTACTACAGGAAACTATGATGCTCGAATTTTCGACATTAATCAATTGAGAGATCAATTTGCTTATGGAATTGAAAAATCACCATTAGCGATTCGTAATTTCTCAAAAATGGCTTTTGATACTTGGAATCCTCAGCCTTCACATTTATTGATTATCGGAAAAGGTAGGGAATATCTAAGAACTAGAACTCAAGTAGCAAGCTATAATCAAAGTTTGGTGCCTACATTTGGATTTCCAGGATCAGATTATTTATTAACTGGAGAAAGAGGAAATAATGTACCTAATTTAGCAGTAGGAAGAATAGCCGCAGAAAGGCCATCTCAAATTAAAGATGTACTAGATAAATTAAGCGCTTATGAGCTTTTGCAAAGAACTTTTGGAGATCCTTATCAAACAAAGACAGATAAAGAATGGATGAAACAAGTACTGCATTTTAGTGGTGGTGAAAATGTTTCAGAACAAAATCTCTTTAAATTGTATTTAGCTAATTATGAAAGAATAGCCAAAGATACATCATGGGGTGCAAATGTGACTACTTACACAAAAACAGGATCAGCGCCTGTTTCTACTACATTAGCTCAAGTCATAAAAAATCAGATTAATAACGGAGTTTCTTTAGTGACATTCTTTGGGCACTCAGCTAGTACAGCTTTTGATATTAGTATAGATGAACCAGAAAATTATAGCAACACGAAATTTCCAATGATTTTGTCTAACGGTTGTTTTACAGGTTTTATTCATGATGTCAATCCTGGTTATTCAGAGCGTTTTGTTTTTGCTCCAAACAAAGCAGCTATAGGATTTGTAGCCACTTCTAGTTTGAGTAGGTCTGATGCTTTGTACCAATATTCATTAAGTCTTTATCAAAATCTAAATCGAAAAAAATACACAAGTACTTTCGGAGAAATGATGCGACAAACGATTCAAGATGTGGATGCAAGTTTTCCAACAAATGATTTTTATCAGATTGTAGCTCATGAAATGACGCTTCATGGTGACCCAGCTATTAAATTAAATCAATACGAAAAGCCAGATTATGAAATTGATGCATCTTCAGTTTACTTTACCCCAAACACTGTTGATGCTGGTAGAGATAGCTTTGATGTAAACATCATTACTACCAATCTAGGAAAAGCAATAGTAGATACAGCTTTTTCAGTTAAACTTAGGCGTACAGTTTTTGATTTATCAAATAATCCAATTGTTTTTGATTACTTCAAAAAAGTAGAAGCCCCTTATTATAAAGATACTGTGGCTTTTAGACTGCCTACTCGAATTAATGTTAATCTTGGTTATGGACAAAATACATTTGATGTTTTAGTAGAATCTGATTTACGTATTGATGAGCTTTCAGAAACAAACAACGGCAATTTACAACGCTTTAATTTATTTATTGAATCAGATGACATAGTACCCGTTTATCCTTATGAGTTTTCTATTGTTCCTAGACAAGGAGTAGTTTTAAAATCATCTACTGTTAACCCTTTTGCTCCGCTAAGAACATATATTTTTGAAATAGACACTACAGAACTTTTCAATTCTCCATTGAAGCGTATTGGTAATATAACACAAACTGGAGGTGTAGTAAAATGGCAGCCGAATCTTGTCATGTTTGATAGCACAGTATATTATTGGCGAGTAAGTAGGGATTCTACTAGTCCAACAACTGCTTATAATTGGAAAAACACTTCTTTCCTTTATTTGAAAGATGAATACCCTGGTTGGAACCAATCACATTATTATCAATACCAGAAAGACAACTATAATGACTTTTTGTATCTTGATAATGATAGGGTCTTTAAGTATCCACCTACAGTTTATGACATTAATGTAAATACTGGCTGGTCAAATGCAGTAGGAGGTACTTTACCAGCAGCAGATGTGCGATGGGATTATAATAGTGTAAATATGCATCGCTTTAGAATGGGAAGCTGTGGCTTTTTAAACGGTATTACTTTTGGAGTTATTGATGGCAATACTTTCCAGCCATGGGCAAGTAAAGTAACTAATACCAACTATGCTAAGTTTGGCAATTTTCATTGTAGCAATAGAACTCTAGACCAAAATGGTTTTGACTTTTTGATTTCAGGAAATCATCCAGAGCAAGGTATTCCTTGGACACAAGTCATCAATAACTTTTTAGATAGTATACCATCAGGCAGTTATATAGTGATGTACTCTAGTAATAGACCAGCTTGGACAACTATGGATCAGGCTCTTATAACTCGATTAACGGGCTTAGGAGCCACTAGCTTGCAACAATATAAAGATGGAACAATTGTAGGGCCATATACTTTTTTTGGACAAATAGGGAACCCTTCTGTAAGTGACGAAGCTACTGATACTACTTACAGCCGACCGTTGAATAAAGATTATCAATTTAATGGTATTTGGAATAAGGGTTCTATGGAGTCTACTGTTATTGGCCCTGCTAAAGAATGGGGTTCTATGCACTGGCGAAATTTTACTTTAGAAAATCAATCATCAGATAATCAAAGTGTAAGTGTTTACGGTATTAGTGGTCTTCAACAACAAAACTTTTTATTTAATCTCCAAAGTGGCGACACTGTAATACAGTTTATTAATCCTCAACAATATCCTTATTTAAAACTTAAGTATAATACTCAGGATGACACTACGAGAACCCCTGCCCAATTGTATTATTGGAGAGTTTTATATAAACCTTTACCTGAAGGAGCAATGAACCCATCGGCCTATTTCAAAATTGAGAATGATTCTATAGGTCTTGGAGACACATTAGATGTAGCTATAGCATTTGAGAATATAAGTAATATGCCAATGGATAGTATATTGACTTATTTTAATTTGAAACCAGTAAGTGGAAGTGGAAATATAGATGCATTCATTAGAAATGATTCTCTACCTGTAGGTGATACAGTAATTTTGAGATACAAAGCGCAAATGTTGAATACATCTTTTGTTGGATTAAATAAAATGGTAATAGAGGCTAATCCAAATAATGATCAACCTGAGCAGTTTCATTTTAATAACTATGCTGTTATTGATTTTCAAACTTACCCAGACAATATAAATCCATTGCTAGATGTGACTTTTGATGGACGAAGAATAATGAATGGCGAGTTGGTTTCCGCAAAACCTACTATTTTGGTTTCACTTAAAGATGAAAATAAATTTTTGGCATTAGACGATACATCTCTTGTAAAAGTTTATTTGAAATATCCTAGTCAACCTAATCCTGTTCCTTTTATTTATGATAATTCTACCTTGACTTTTTATCCACCTACTGGTGATATTGCTAAGAACAATAGAGCAAGAGTGGAATTTAAGCCAGTATTATTACAAGATGGAACATATGAATTGCTTATAAAAGATAGAGACAAAACAGGAAATGTTTCATCTAATAC
>JBIKJU010000200.1:0-4182 GCA_044360745.1 Chitinophagales bacterium | reverse complement strand
CACTTACTAAGATACCTTCCACAATATCAGCTACTATTGACAACAAATCAAATCATTCCATTCAGGTTTTACCAAATGCTTCTATCTGCCCTGCACTATCTCCTACTATTTTAGTTAACTCATCAAGCGGAACAAGCGCTACAAACGGAGGAAACATCAACTTTACCTCAAATCCTTTTTATGTAGGCTACGATACTGTGGTCGTACAATATTGCCAAACATCATTTCCATTTATGTGCGATACTGTGCTAGTGGTAATTCAAGTATTAAACAAGTCGTTTAATGATACCATCTATGTAAACTTAAAAAGCAATCAACAATATAATGATTGCGCTAGTTTTGATGATATCAATACACCAATCAATATTCAAACATATGCTGGCTCAAATTATCAGTACTCAGTAACCAATGATAGTTGCTTTATATTGACAGCAGACAGTAATTTTTGTGGAGCTTCTACTTGGCTCATTTGGGGATGCGATGCAAATGGTAGTTGCGATACAGTAGTTTATAACATTCAGATTAATGGAACTTCAAAAGCAGCTACACAATTTGTAAATGTGCCAAAAAACACAATCGTTAATCAGTGCTTTTCGTTTGATGACTTGATAGGAACTAAAGGATCAAACCAACTCATTTTACCTCCTAAAAATGGAAATTTTAGTTTTACTAGTGATAGTTGTTTTAGGTTTTCACCTTTTTATAATTTTATAGGCTCAGATACGCTCTCAATCGTGTCTTGCGACCAATGTACACCGCCACTTTGCGATACAATTCATTATCTACTCAGCTTTAATACTACAGGAATTGTAGATGACAAAATGGTGGTTTTGGGAGTGTATCCAAACCCAATTGATGATTTTATTGCTATCCAATATTTTATGATAGAACAGGGAGAAATTAGTGTTGAACTTTTCAATAATGAAGGAAAACGAGTGGTAAAACAATTATACAAAGCTAGATTGCATGATGTAAGCCAAGCTATTATTAATACCTCTACTCTATCTTCTGGTACTTATTTATTAAAAGTAATACAGGGAAAACAAGTTTACACAAAGACAATAGTTAAGAAATAATATTGTTTTTAGAAATTAGACTTAGTTTTTATAGAACAAAAAAAATCCACTTCTACAAGAAGTGGATTTTACAATTTAAGTATTTAAAAAATTACTCGCCGAACTCAGAAGGCACTAAAATACGGCCACAGTTTTCGCACAATATGATACGTTTTTTAGCAGCAATATCTGCTTGACGTTGTGGTGGAATTTTAGCATAACATCCTCCACAAGAGTCACGCTCTACTAATACTACAGCTTTGCCATTTTTATATGCATTTCTGATACGTTTGTAAGCTCCTAGCAAACGAGCCTCAATTCCAGCTGATGCTTTTTCTGATTGCTTAGCAAGATCTTTTTCTTCTTTTTCTGTTTCTTCGATAATTTTTTCGAGCTCTTTGTTTTTTGTTTTCAAATCTTTCTCTCTAGTTTTAAAAACACTTTCAGTTTCAGCTACCACTCCTTTTTTAAGGTCTATTTTCACTGTAGCATCGCCCATTTTTTTATCGCAAAGTTGAATTTCAAGTTTTTGAAGATCAATTTCTCTAGATAATGCTTCAAACTCTCTGTTATTTTTAACGCTATCTTGTTGCTTTTCATATCTAGTGATGAGTTCTTTAGCCATAGCTTTCGTATTTTTGCGATTGCTATATTCCTCTTCTAGTTCTGCGACTTCTTCATTTAGCTTAGTGATACGTACACTTAAACCTTCAATTTCATCTTCAAGAACTCGCACTTCCTCAGGCAATTCGCCTTTCATGATTTGCAATTTATCTATCTGCGTATCTATATTTTGCAGATTAAATAAGAGTTGAAGTTTTTCTTCGATTTTTAATTCTTTTTCTTTTGTGGCTGCCATAACTTAATAATAGTTTACAGGATTGGTGTTTATTTTTGAAATAAGAACGGCAAAGTTAGGAAATTTTTCTGATAAAAGCTTATAAATTATATTTTTAGTGAATTGCTCTGATTCATAGTGCCCGATATCTGCGATAAGTAATTGTCCTTCAGCATCAAAAAACTCATGATATTTAAAATCTGCTGTCACAAAAGCATCTGCCCCCATTGCCATAGAGATAGGCAGTAAAAACTGTCCTGAGCCCCCACATACAGCTACTTTATGAATTAGCTTCTCCCCTACCGAAGTGTATCTAATAGTGCCTGTCTGCATAGTAGTTTTGAGATGTTTTAAGAAATCTTGCTCACTTAAAGGACTTTTTAGCATTCCTACCATGCCAGAACCTATAGATGGTGAAGCATTTGCCAATGGGAGTAAATCATAAGCGACTTCTTCATAAGGATGAGCCGATAACAAGGCTTGTATTACTTTCCCCACTAATCTATTCGGCACTATTGTCTCTAGCCTCAATTCCTCAACTTTCTCTAGCTCACCAGCATTGCCAACAAATGGTGACGTATTTTCATTTCCTTTAAAAGTACCAATACCCGAAGTACTAAATGAAGTGTGACTATAATTACCTAAATATCCAGCTCCAGCATCAAAAATAGCACTTTTTACCGTCTCTAAATGGCTTTCGGGCACATAGGTTATTAATTTACTCATTAAGCTTTGTTTGGGGCTTAAAATCGAACAGCGTTCTAATTCTAGTCGCTCAGCTATCATGGCATTTACACCATTTATAACATTGTCTAAATTTGTATGTATAGCATAAATGGCGATATTATTTTTAATCGCTTTTATAACAGTTCTTTCTACATAATTTTTGCCATTTAGCTTTTTTATACCAGAAAAGATAATAGGATGATGAGCTATGACTAATTCTGCGCCTTGCTTTATAGCTTCTTCGATTACATCTTCAGTGCAATCTAAAGTAACGATGGCTTTTGAAACTACCATGTTAGCGTCTCCAGTGATCAAACCGCAATTGTCATAAGACTCTTGATATGCCAAAGGGGCAACTTGCTCAAGATAATCTGTAATATCTTTTATAGTCATAAAGTGAATTTAAACATTATGTTGTTTTGCAAAACTAACATAAAAAATGCTACTCATTTCACGATTCTATATTTTCTATTTATAATTACACAAATAGATTTTGTATCAAAAAAGCAATTCAAATCATTTTTATTCCCTTCGCTGAAATTTGGGCACTTATCTCCGATTTTAGAAATTGGCTATATGATAGAAAGTATTTTAAATCTGCTCGTTTTGAAGCCCCTATAATTAGTGTGGGTAATTTAAGTGTGGGTGGTACAGGCAAATCGCCACATGTTGAGTACCTGCTTCAGCTGCTTCAACCCAACTTTATGACTGCTGTGCTAAGCAGAGGCTTTGGAAGAGAGGGACGTGAAATGACATATGTAGAGAATCATCATACTTCAAAACAAGTTGGTGATGAACCCTTGATGATGAAACTAAAACAACCAGCATCCATAGTTGCTGTCGGTATAGAGAGGTTACACTGTATCCCACGGATGTTAGGTGATGTACCTGCTATTGATGTTATCATACTGGATGATGCTTATCAACATCGATCTGTAAGAGCAGGTTTGTCGATTATGCTCACAGACTATAGCGATCCATTTTATGAAGATTTTTGTTTGCCCGCAGGAAGGCTTCGTGAAAGACGCAAACATGCTAATAGAGCTGATATCATAGTAGTTACAAAATGTCCAGAGAACATCTCAGATGATAAAAAAAACGCTTTCATTCAACATATAAAGCCAGCTATTCATCAGCACATTTATTTCTCATCTATAAGTTATGGTTTACCATATCCACTTTTCCCAGAATTAAATTCTAATCATTCAATATTGGAACAAAATATTGATGGCTATATTTTAAAAACTGCTCCTCCAAAACAAAAAGAAAAGTGTTTGTTGGTGTGTGGGATTGCAAAACCCGAATCATTAATAGCTTTTTTAAAAATACAATATAAAGAGGTTTACACTCAGCTGTATTCCGATCATCACACCTTTGACGACCATGATATAGAGGTCATAAAATCAGCCTATTATGATATAGGTAAAGATACTACAAACATTATAACTACTGAAAAAGATGCAGTAAGGCTACTGCCCTACGCCAATTGGTTTTTACAAAATAAAATCCAGCTCATTGTTCAAGACATTCGAGTAAAAATGTTGGATACAAAACATGGAAATT
>JBIKJU010000199.1:0-4199 GCA_044360745.1 Chitinophagales bacterium | reverse complement strand
AATTGAGAGAAGTGAACGTCTTGAGCCACTACACAGCCCAAAAAGAAAAACAAAACTATTGACAAATTTAAACGCATAATACTTTCTTTTATCTAATTAAAGTTATATTCCCTTTGCCAGAAAATGTATCGCCATTAATACATGTAATTTCATAGCTATAAACGAAAACATCTGGATTGAGTTCTTGACCTTCATTATAAAGTTTCCCGTTCCAGTGAGCATTTGAGGAGTTAGGAGGAAGGTCATCTCCTTCAAAAACTAGTTTACCCCATCTGTCATAAATTCTGAAATAGTTTACTCTTTGTATTCCATTGCCTCTTATTCTAAATACATCGTTAAACCCGTCACTGTTTGGAGTAAAAGTATTAGGCACATAAACTATCTCATCTCCGCATGTTTCGATAATTGTAATAGTGATACTAGAGGAGTTTTCACATCCTACACCATTTGCGCTATAAAACAAAGTGGCGGTATATGTAGTGGTAGAAGTAGGAGTTGCAACAGGATTATTACAATTCCTACAACTTAAAGAAGAATCTGGAGACCAAACTAAACTATCAACTACACCTACATAATCTGCTAAAAGATTCGAATTTATACCAATAAAAATTCTTTCAGGACTAGCAGAAAGTTCTATTGGTATTGGCTGAAGCACTGTCACTCTTACAGTATCTCGAGATGGGTCACAAGTCCCATTAAAAACCGTAACAACATAGTCTATAGTATTTAAAGGAGTAACTAGAATTGATGAATCAGTAAGGTTGTTTATCCAAGTAGTAGGAGTCCATTGAACATTAGAAAATGATCCATCAATTGTCAAATTTGCACTTTGACCCAAACAGATAGTGGTATCATTTGGAGAAATAGAAACTGTGGGAGAAATATCTATAGAGACATTATTACTAATTTGATTAGTACAGCCATTTTGATCAGTAACTTGAAGTGTTACTTGATAGGTTCCACCAGATGAAAAGGTAAATCTAGCTGGATTTGAATTACTAGAAACAGGCCCAGGAAATGTCCAATTTAATTGATTTACAGGTGCGTCACCTGGAATAGAGTTACTTGTAAAAATGGATTCAAAGCCTTCGCATTTTACATCTGAGGAAAATGATGCTGTAGGATTATTGAAAATTCGCATAGAAACAAAAGCAGTATCGCTACATAGGTTATTGTCCACAACAATATGAGTAACCCTAAATGTCCCATCAGAGTTATAGGTATGATTAACATTTTGAGTATTGTACTCAGTTACACCATCTGACTGCATATCCCAAATATATTGCGAAATAGGTGAACTCACGCCAGCCGTAGATCCTGAAGTAAATGGAATTTGAACACCCTCGCAATATTCTAATCGAGGTACATTGATAGCAGCATTCGGCAAATCAAAAATCTCTATTTGCTGCAAAGAGGAATCAATGCATCCTTTGCTATCCTGAACTACTAGCAAAACAGGGAAAGTGCCCAACGAACCAAAAACTCTGCTTGTATTTTGTGTATTCACAACATTAGGCGCAGCACTAAAAAACCATGTATTTATGACTATAGGACTAGAGCCATTTGTACTTTGATTTGTGAAATTAACAGTTTGACCAATGCAAGTATTAGAAAATGAATAATTTGCAGTAGGTATTGCAAACACAAATGCATTACGATCAGTTGAAGAGCTGCAACCATTTTGATCTGTAACAGTCAATCTAACTTGGTTTGACCCAGCTGCTAAATAATCAAAAGTTGTATTAGTAGTAGAGGCTGTAGTAGTATTAGGATTAGTCAAATCAAAATCCCACAGGTTACTTACAATTGGAGATGAACCTATTGTAGAAGCATTTGTAAAAATACTAGTAACTCCAAGACAAACAGAATCTACTGTAAAGTTTGCCGTTGGATTTTGAAAGATAGTCAACGTTTTAACTACTGTATCTTGACAACCAGTTGAATTAGTGACAATTAATCTAACACTATAACTTCCATGAGTACTGTATAAATGAGTAGGATTTTGCAAAGGTGAATTATTTCCATCCCCAAAATCCCAATTCCAGTTAGTAATCACGCCAAAACCTGGTATTGATAGATCTGACAATACAATAGAAACTCCATCACAAGTATCTCTGAAAGAGAAATCTGCTACTGGTATTGGTGAAACATAAACTGGCTTAATAGTATCATCAATACAACCAAGAGAATTGGTAACTGTTAATGACGCATTATAAATATTTGGAGCAACGTAAGTATGATTTGTTAAACTTCCAGATCCACTATTCAAATCTCCAAAATTCCATTGATAAGAGATTAGGGTTGCATTGGTAGTTGAAGATGAGCTAACATAATTTGTAGTTTGATTTAGACACACAGTATCTGCTTCAAAATTTGCTATAATATCTGAAACTGTAACTAAAACAGTATCCTTGTTTCTACAATTAAACACATCTGTTACTTCCACTATATAGCTTGTAGTGGAGTTTGGCCAAATATTAGGATTTTGAGCAGCAGTATCAGAAATATTGGAAGCCTGATGCCATGTATAAACAATACCACCTGTTCCTGATAGTTGAATAGTATCCCCATTGCAGATAGAAGTATCAGGACCAGCATTAGCAGGAGGTAAGGCTCTTACAGTCACAGTTCTTAAAGCTGTATCAACACACCCAAAGGTATCAGTTACAGTTAAAACTATGTCATATACACCTACTCCAATTAGTCTACTAACATTTTGCGTATTATAAATATTGGGAGGAGATGCAGGAGGTGGTATGCTCCAGCTCCAGGAATTAATAAATGTAGAATCATCTGAAGTACTCAAATCCCAAAGTCGAATACCATTATTCACACATCCAGAACTATCATTCAATGTGAATATAGCATTCGGGGCAGATGGAACATATAAACTTCTACTAAAAACTTTAGAGCATTGCAAACTGTTAGTAGCAGTTAGTGATACTACGTAATTTCCTGGAATAGTATACAAATGACAAGGATTTTCTAAGATGCTTGTATTTCCATCTCCAAAGTCCCATAAATAATCTGTGATAGTTACACTATCAAAAGTCGTAGTTGTTTGATTTGTAAAACAAAATGTTCCTGTATCACATAAAAGGCCTAACTTTGAAAAAGCAAAGTTAACAAGTGGTGTGTCTATATAAATATTATCATAAATAGTATCAATAAATTGGCAATTGAACCCATCATCTAGTATTAATTGCGGTCTACAGGCCTCCACATTACAAAATGTATCTTTATAGACAAAAACACGAGGAGCAGCTATAGTACCTCTAGGATTTATATTTTGCTCAATATGAAAAGGTTTATTACATCCCGGTATCATGACAAGATTGAGAGCGTTTATTGTAGAAATCGTATAAGTAACTTCAGTGCATGGACAACCTGCAAGTTGATTAATAGACATTTGAGCTTGGGGACCTTCTACTTTTATTGGACTACCTATGTATGTATCTTGACAGCTATCACACGAGATAACTGTCAAGCTTGGGATAAAAGTACCTGGACGATTATAAAATCGACTTACATTTTGATAGTTTGATCTGTCAAATTCTAAAGTTGTTCCATCTCCAAAATCCCATATCCACCCACAAATATTATTTCTACTAGAATCTACAAAATTCGCTAATAAAGGTGGACAGTTAGCAAAAGTATCAGGGTTAAAAAATAGAGCTTTTGGATTTCTAACGGTTACGAATTGAATAGTGGTATCTCTACAAACTCCAGATATGTTAGAAGCTACTAGCTGAACGGGGAATCGCCCTTCTATATTAAATGTTGTAGAATGGTTTGCTGTTGTTGCAGATGTTATATCGCCATCTGGTGTAGACCAACTATATAAGATAGATCCAATTCCAGTAGAGGTATTTGTAAAAGAAATGGGCTGAAAAGGATTAGTACAAGAAAAAGTATCAGAAACAGTAAAATTTGAGTTTATTTGATTGACAGTAATCTGTCTACAGAAATTATCAATACAACCAGAACTGCTTGTTTGTCTAAGACAAACTGTATATATTCCTGACTGAGTATATGTATAACTCACTGATCCACCTGGAGTGCTAACAATACTATCCCCATTTCCAAAATACCAAACAGAACGTGTGATTGTAGATAAAGAAGGAGTGGTAGTATTTGTAGCATTCAGCGTAAAAGGAGCACATCCAGTAGAGTCTTGAAGTGTAAAGGATGAGTTATTT
>JBIKJU010000198.1:0-4205 GCA_044360745.1 Chitinophagales bacterium | reverse complement strand
TTGCATACTCTAATGTACGAATAAAGTTTGATTTATGGAAACTTTGGAAACTTACTCCAGTCAGGTTTCCTTTTTTCTATGAATGCGTTTTTGCCTTCTTTAGCTTCATCGCTCAAATAATATAAAAGAGTAGCATTTCCTGCTAATTCTTGAATACCAGCTTGACCATCAAGTTCTGCATTAAACGAAGACTTCAACATACGAATAGATAGAGGTGATTTAGCTTGGATTTTTTGACACCATTCTACCGTAGTATCTTCTAAAACTTCTAAGGGCACTACTTTATTGACTAAGCCCATATCTAATGCATCTGCAGCTGAGTATTGATCACATAAAAACCAAATCTCTCTGGCTTTTTTCTGTCCTACTACTCTAGCTAAATAGGAGGCTCCAAATCCACCATCGAATGAGCCAACTTTTGGTCCAGTTTGTCCAAAAATTGCATTTTCTGATGCTATAGACAAATCGCAAACAACATGCAATACATGTCCTCCTCCTATGGCATAACCGTTTACCATAGCTATCACTGCTTTGGGAATAGAACGTATTTGTTTTTGAAGATCTAAAACGTTTAGTCTTGGCACAGTATCTTTACCTATGTACCCTCCATGACCTCTCACATTTTGATCGCCACCTGAGCAAAATGCCATATCACCTTCTCCAGTCAATATAATAACTTCAATGGCTTGATTGTCACGACAAACGTTCATTGCGTCTATCATTTCCATTACAGTTAATGGCGTGAAAGCGTTTCTGTATCTTGGCCTATTGATTGTTATTTTTGCTATACCCTCATAAGATTCAAATTTAATTTCTTGATAGTCTTTAATAGATTGCCAGTTTCTTTTACTCATGATTTAATTTTTTAAAATAGGAATGATAAACAGAATAATTTTCAGTAGGTTCTGTTTTGAGCTCCAATATATAGGGTTTGGGGTCTGTTTCTAAAATAAATGAAGAAATTTGACTTAATTTTTGAAAATCGTCAACTAACTCATAATCTAAATCAAACATTTTAGCAAAATGTGAAGCATCGAATTGATGTCTAGCTTCAAAATATTCGCTCAATATTTCTTCGTCCTTTTGTCCATTAATGAGTCTGAAAATATTGCCACCTGCATTATTAATGAGAATAATGCGCAGATTTTTTGGAAAAGGTTTTATAAAGAGTGCATTTGAATCATAGAAGAAGGATAAGTCACCAACTACAGCATATACCACTTTATCTGAATTAGCCGTAGCACACCCTACAGCTGTACTTAAGCAGCCATCAATCCCACTCGTGCCTCTATTTGCAAAGTGTTTTATGTTTTTATTATATTTAAAAATAGATGCATATCGAATAACCGAGCTATTGCCCCATTGTATGATACTATTATCGGGAATTTGATTTGAAAGCCATCTAAATATGCTAAAATCCGACCAAGTATTCGATTCGTGATTTTCAGTGATTTGTTGTAAAACTTGAGATTTACTCAGCCACAGTGCTTGCCAATTCGATTGTTTTTTTTGAGATTTACTTATCAATTTTAAAAAATCAACATCTGTCATTGATATAACGTTTGAGAGCAAACCAAATATATCCCAATTTTCGTAAGATAAACTTAAATGCCAATGCTCACAATTTGTTTTTGTTTTTAAAACCTTACGGAGCTGTTTAGAAAGAATTTGTTCGCCTATAGTTACCACTAAGTCTGGGTCAAAGTTTTTATCATCAGCTATCATTTTACAGAATCCATCAGTATTTTGAATAATTCTATTATCTGTTGTATTAGCAATGGGTTCAGATAAAATCAACGTATCACTAAGATTGGTAAGTTCAAGAAGATACTTTAGTTTAGATAGCTGAAAATCAGATCTTCCGCAAATAATTACTTTTCTATTTTTTTCTTTCCATTTTAGCTTTATAACTTCTTTCTCTGTCTTTGATAAACTTTTAGATGAGGTTATGTTACCAATTAGTTTTTCATTTGGCATTTCATAAGAAGTTGTGTTATAGAGAGGTTCGGTCAAAGGAATATTAAGGTGGACTGGGCCCTTAGGTTCTTCTATAGTTTTCATAACCACATCGCTGATATTTTCAAGGGAATCTATGTTGAAGCTTGATTTAATGAAATTATTGAAAATATTTTCTTGGTTAATAGTTTGATTTTCTCCTTTCCCTCTCAACTCCAATGGTCTATCGGCTGATAATATGATAAGTGAGATTTTTTGATAAAATGCTTCACAAATGGCAGGTGCGTAGTTGAGCAATGCTGTGCCAGAGGTACATAATAAAATAGTTGGTTTTTTAGTTTGCTGTGCTATACCTAGAGCATAAAAACCGGCACTTCGTTCATCAAAAATGACTGTTTTCTGAAAGGATGTGTAACTATAAAACTCTTGAACTATTGGTGCAGAGCGTGATCCTGGACTTATTACTACATATTCACAACCTAAAATGTAGAGAGCTTTTACAAGTCTCTGTATATTGATTTTATCTGTATGTAGTGATGTATTCAATCTTTAATTTTAGACTGCTAAGATAGACGGAAACTGCTTTATTTCACTAATTAAACTGCTTTTTTGGAATAATTTTTAAAACCTGAATAAATATAGAAAAGACTAACTAATCCTAAACCAAAGGCAAAAAGGAGTTTAGAATAAATTCTAAGGGAATCTTCAAAATAAAATTCTCCAATCATCCATATTGAATTAGCTATGATCCAGCTGCAAATAGCTACGTTGTGAACTAACTCGCTAACATCTTTTCTATATTTCCAGCTTAGCCAAATTGCTAAAAGTAATGTAGGTGCAATCATGAATATACCAAGAAGTTTATACCCTGAAATCCAGCATAAGTCTTTTATTAGCCAGACATAGATGTGGATGTTTTCCCATTTTCTTAAAATCATTTCTATTTTTATTTAGTTTTTTAAAAGCATTTTGAACGGAAAAATATGAATTTGGATGAATGAAATCGTGTGATGGCTTAAACAATATGCAAAAATGTAAACTTCATGTAGTTTTACATACTGTTTAAAATAAAATGAGTACTTTAAATCAACATAAAAGGGCAATTATAATTGGAGCATCCTCTGGAATAGGGAAGGAGTTGGCAGTAGATTTATCAAAGCGTGGTTACATACTTGGACTTACTGCTCGTAGGACAAATCTTTTAGAGGAGCTCACAAAACTCTGTGTATCTGATACGTTTATTGAGTTTATGGATATGGAGCAACATATAGAAGCAAGAACTATTTTGGAGAAATTAATTGATAGAATGGGCGGTGTGGACATCATTATCTACAACGCAGGAATAGGAGAGTCCAGCGGGAAATGGGAGAAAGAAAATCAAATGCATCAAATAAATGCAGTTGGTTTTGCAGCCATCGCTAATTTTGCTTTTAATTATTTCAAGAAAGAAGAAAGGTCAGGGCAGATAGTTGGAATATCAAGCGTGGCTGGTGTGAGGGGTATGCGTCATGCTATTGGGTATGGAGCTACTAAAGCATTTATGTGGAATTATATGCAGGGTCAACGGCATAAAGCAAAAGCGGAGAAGCTGCCTATAGTAATAACAGATATAAGACCTGGTTTTATAGATACAGATATGACTAAAGACCAAAAAGGAATGTTTTGGGTGCAGCCCGCTGAGAAAGCTGCCAAACAAATAGCTGATTCCATAGAAAATAAAAGGGATGTAGTCTATATCACTAACAGGTGGCGTCCTCTAGCTATTCTTATGGGTTTGATGCCAGATTTTATATGGCATAAAAGTTGAGTACAGCCAGAAATTAAAAGTATTTTCACTAATTATTTTAGGGCTAATCAAAGCAATTGGCTTCCAAATTAAAAAGCCCCTCAATTTCTTGAGAGGCTTTTGTTGCTGTATAGGGAGGAGTCGAACCTAAACGAGGAGGTTAGCTTTAGTTTATCCCCTGTTCCTCACCCCCGAGAACGGAGGGTATGTCTGCCTGTTTCATCACCCAACAATGATGACACAAAAGTAAGTAAACCCTCTTTTTTTTCAAATAAAATCAACAAAACATTTAAAAATTTAGATTTCATTTAAAAATTATTGATTTTATTATTATTTTTGTAATAATGATGTAATAAAATGGCTTTTCATTACGAAATTGATAACACAGATATTGGTATATTGAATTTTTTGTTGCAAGATGCAGATATGCCTTATACCGAAATTGCTCAAAAACTCCATGTTT
>JBIKJU010000197.1:0-4221 GCA_044360745.1 Chitinophagales bacterium | reverse complement strand
AGCCAATTAGGAAATATATTGCAAAGAAAAATCAAGGTGGGTTGCTCTATTGACGCGAGAATGTTTGTTCTCTCTCTGTCTATAAATTTTTTAGTGACCAAAATGTTTTTTTTAATTTAACGCAAAGATAACATAAACAAACTTCTATTAAAGAATCAATGATTTTTCATACGCTAAATTCTATTTTTTTCTGATTTTATATTCTTGGCATATTCTTTGTTAATAATATCGAAAAAAATATGGAGTTAAACACTGTTACAAAAATGATTGAAAAGTATACTATAATGATAGTAGACTTTGCACCTAAATTAGTAGGTGCTATTATTGTTCTTCTTATTGGACTTTGGGCCATAAGACGAATAGGAAAAATCCTTCACAGGGTTTTTGAGAAAAAGAATTATGATGTTTCTTTAGAGTCTTTTCTTCAGAGTTTAGTCAATATAGGATTGAAGGTGGTGTTATTTTTAACAGTAGCAGGCATGGTGGGATTACCAACCTCTTCACTTTTTGCCATTTTGGGAGCAGCTGGCTTAGCAGTTGGTTTAGCCTTACAGGGTAGTTTATCAAATTTTGCAGGTGGAGTTTTAATTTTAATTTTTAAACCATATAAAGTAGGCGATTTAGTAAACTTAATGGATAAATTTGGTGAGGTAAAGGAGATTCAAATCTTTAATACTATTATAACTACTTATGATAATAAGTCTGTGATATTGCCAAATGGCGCTGTGAGTAATGGAGTAATCCAAAACCACTCTATGAATGGAACGATCATGGCTGACTTGAGATTAAAAGTTGATTTTGGAAATGATTTTGAGAAAGTAAAAACTATAATTTTAGATGTATTGTCTAAAGACGAAAAAGTTTTGAAAAATCCAGCTCCATCTGTAAATATTATAAATTTTGTAGATTATGGAATGGAAATTTGTATTCGTCCACATGCTAAAGTAAGCGATTATTGGGATGTTCACTTCAAATCATTAGAGAATATACAAAAGGCATTGGTTGATAATAATGTTAGCGGACCACGAGTGACAAGATTCATCAACAACCAATTATAAAATTTAAGGCACTTGCAAATTTTCCTTAATTGACTTTGAAATTGAGATAAAAACATTAGCTTTGCAATCCATTGGTCGGGTGGCCGAGTGGCTAGGCAGAGCTCTGCAAAAGCTTGTACAGCGGTTCGAATCCGCTCTCGACCTCAAACAAAAAGCACTAAATCTTAGGACTTAGTGCTTTTTTATTTTCAGGAATTTAACCTATAATCGATTAAAGAATATTTCTTACAAGAAATCTACTTTTTCTTTTTGAACTTATCACCCCTTTTTTTGGGCTTTCCATATTTAGCACGCATGAGGTCTTTATGTCTGATTTTTGTATTTACCTTTTTGTTTTTATCCGATTTTTCATGAAAAGCTCCACCTCCCTCAAAAAAACTTTTAGGAGTCTTTTCCTCATCTACATAATCTTTCTCAATTTCTAGATCTATCAACTCATCTGAAAACACGACATCTTCAGGTACATCTGTTATAGAAATTTTTAAAGCCATTAAGGCTTCTATCTCTTTTTTTGAATCTAAATCTGATGGAGCTATAAATGAAATGGCTATACCCTTGCTTTCAGCCCTTCCAGTACGACCTATTCGGTGGATATACTGCTCAGCCACATTCGGCAAGTCAAAGTTGACGACATGAGTTACTCCAGATACATCTAGACCTCTTGCTACTATGTCGGTGGCTATAATAAATTTAAATGTCCCATCTTCAAATTTATTGACGGTATTGAACCGATTGTTTTGAGCTTTATATGAATGTATCACACCTACTTTCTCTTCAAAATTAATCACTACCTTATCGTACAAAGCATCCGCCATTTTTCTTGTACCTGCAAAGACCAACACCTTTTTCATGCTAGGATCTTTCTTAAGTAAATGGGTAAGAAGATTTACTTTAGAATTGAAGTTTGGCACTTTATAAGCGATTTGTTCTATATTTTCTAGCGGAGCTCCAGAAGGTGCGGCTTCTATTTTTTCATAGTTGTTTGAAAAAAGGCTGATAACATGTTCTACTTCTGGAATCAAAGTGGCTGAAAACATTAGATTTTGTCGTTTTTCAGGGATTAAATCTACTATATTTTTTAATTGAGTTCTGAATCCTAAATTCAGCATTTCGTCTACCTCATCTATGACTAAGGTTTGAATGTTTTTAACTTTCAATGTACCTTCTAAGATCAAATCCATCAGTCTACCAGGGGTACCTATTACTATATCAAGTTTTTGTGAGACAATCAATCGATGTCTTTGCATATTGACACCACCAAAAACACCTCCGATTTCCACATTCATATATTTACATAATTTTCTGGCTTCTTCCTCTACTTGCACTACCAACTCTCTAGTTGGCACCATAATAAGTATTTGAGGCATAGGCGACTTTGTAAATTTCCATAAACTCAAAATCGGCAGCAGGTAAGCAAAAGTTTTACCAGTACCAGTTTGGGCTATGCCTACTATGTTTTTCCCTGCTTTTACTGGCCCAAAAACTTTATGTTGAATGGCTGTAGGCCTAGTTATTCCTAAATCTGCTAAGGCCGGAAGTAAAAATTTATTTAAATTTAGTTCCTCAAAAAGTAGATGATCCATAAAGTGATATTGTTTCTAAGAGCCTCAAATGTAGGCTTATTTGATGGAAAAATGGAAATAAGGCTAGAGAGCCTTAGTGTCTAGTTTATTAATGGTTAAATTCTAAACTTGTAAAGAACTCAATTTTTAGGGGAGTTCGCAGTTTGTTGTGATGTGTAGTCATGGCCATACGACTAATAACATTCTATGAAAATACAATCCTCAAATCAGACTTTAAAGCTTTCGGTAATATAATTTTTCATGCCAAAGCGAAAATAAAAGATTTACAGCTTATAGTTTATCCAGTAACTACTTAGGATTTTACAATGAAAGCAGGAGTATAAAGTACTCGCTCCAGATTGAGAAATGATAGACAGAAACTATTTGCAAAAAATAGCTTAGTTTATTTAGTTTTTGCACAGCTAGTTTTATGCCCAAAGCTTATTCTCATTCGATGTCGATTTTGTTTATTTCGTTCTTTAGTCTGTCCGTTTCTGTCAATGCAACGATGATTTTTTGATAGTGCAGAATGTTATCAAACTTCAGGGTGCTGTCTTTGAGCCACTTTTGTGCTGGTTGATAATCACCAATATAAAAATTTCAGCTTACTGAGGATGGAAAGTTTACTTGTTTTTTGGAGCTAAGTTTGATAACCATTTTGCTTACTCTTTGTATTTTCTATACAACATTTGACAAAATTTATCCATTGATTTAAAAGCTGAAGCATCAAAATTTGATGCTTTTGTAATACTAGTTAAAGTTACAACAGCATTATAAAGTATTTCATTATCGTTATATCCAATGCGTTCAATAAAATTTACTTTATTAGAGCCTTTGGGTGATTCTGATACAATTACTTCTTTTGTGTTTGTATCTACTGCAAATAATAAGTCTTTATACATTTTTTTTTATTTTATTAATGCAAATGGCACCGGCCGCTTAAATTAGTTGTTTTATTCTTGCATCTTGCTCCTTTTTGTGTGTTGCCAGTACATTGTCTTGAAGTAGTTGTTGTTCTTCTTGTTGATTTACCATCACAACAATTTGTCCCTACTGTCCTTCTATGAATTTTACATACGCAACTATTTGATTTGCTGCGATTACACTTCATACATAATAACTGAATATTGGAGGGGCTACTGCTTCCACCGCAGGAGAAGGGTGTTATGTGATCATATTCTATATCCAAGGTACTTCTACAACACTGACAAACGCCTCCATCTCTCGTAAAAACAATTTTTTTTGTAGTAACAGAAATATACCTGCTCTGCGAAAAGCCGCAAATACTGACTATTAATAAAAGGGAAAGTAAGAATATTTTTTTTGTTTTCATTTCTCTTATTCAATTTTAATTTTGTCAATCTCCCTCATCAATCTATCCGTTTCGTTTAATGCTACAATAATTTTTTGATAATGCAAAATATCATCAAACTCCAATTTCCTTTCTTTGCGGTCTTTGAGCCATTTTTGTGCGGGTTGATAACCGCCAATGTAAAAATTCCAAGCAGATAGTGGAACATTTGCAAAATACTGTGTTTCGTTTATATAAACATTTCCTTGTAATGCTCCTGTAGTTTCATTTTTAGGTATTGGAAAATACT
>JBIKJU010000196.1:0-4253 GCA_044360745.1 Chitinophagales bacterium | reverse complement strand
GGTATTATGATACAAACCCTCAGCTCTTTTCTCAAAAAGAGATGCTATAATCACTATACCTAATTCTTTTGCAAGTGGAGATAAATCCTCTGTAGAAGGGCCAGGAATAGGCTCTGCCAATTTGAAGTTTTCATAATCTTCTACATCACAAAAATAAAGTGATGTAAAAAGCTCTTGCAAGCAAACGATTTGAGCACCATCTTTTGCTGCTTTTTGTATTTCGCGTTTAGCCTTTTCGATATTGGGAGTGCGGTCTTTAACACAACTCATTTGCACCAAACCTACTTTTACTTTTGCCATAATTTATCTTTAAATAAAGTACGAAATTAACTTTTTCGCGTGATTACAAAATCTATTATGTCATGAAATGCTTTTCGAGCTTCCGACTCATCAAACTCATTGAGTAAACGATGAGCTTTAATTACGTAATCCTTCATGATTTCCTCAGTATATGTTATTCCTCCATTTTGTTTAATCACATCTATCACCCACTGTACTTTCTCGGGGTTAGTATTTTCATTTTTTACGATAAAAATTATTTTTCTTCTCATATCGCAATCTACCTTACTAAGTGTATAAATAAGCGGCAATGTCATTTTACGCTCTTTAATATCTATCCCTTTAGGCTTGCCCGTTTCGCTATCAGCAAAATCAAGTAAATCGTCTTTCATTTGAAACGCAATCCCTATCTTTTCGCCTATTAATCTTAGCTGCTCCACTTCGTTTTCTGATGCTCCTACTGATATAGCACCACACTTGCAGGCCGAGGCTATCAATGATGCAGTTTTCTGACGAATGATATTAAAGTAAATATCTTCTTTAATATCTAATTTCCGAGCTTTCTCTAACTGAAGAAGCTCGCCTTCACTCATTTCTCTTATAGTATCCGAAAGTACTTTAAGTAATTTATACTGCTCATTTTCGATTGAAATCAATAAACCCTTAGCAAGCAAAAAGTCACCGACCAATACGGCTATTTTATTTCGCCATAAGGCATTGATAGATAGAAAACCTCTTCGCTTATAGCTATCATCTACTACATCATCATGTACCAAAGTAGCCGTATGAAGAAGTTCGACTAAAGATGCCCCAACATAAGTAGCTTCTGTGACTTCCCCCTTGAGTTTTGCAGCCAACATTACTAGCATAGGACGCATTTGCTTTCCTTTTCGCTTGATAATATACTGCATGATAATATTGAGCAATGGCGTATCACCTTTCACGCTTGCTTTGAATCGCTTTTCAAACTCGATTAACTCAGGGTCGATGATTTTTTTTATATCATTTAAAGATAAAGCCATTATAGAGCGCGAAAGTACAATAAATTTGATGCGAATAGCTAAATTTGGCAATTCTTAATGAATATATGATAATGAAAATATTAGACAACATTCTATTGAAAGGTTTACACAAGAAAGATATAGCTGTAGATATTTATTTTAAAGAAAGTAAACAACCAAAACCAGTTATTATTTTTTGCCATGGGTTTAAAGGATTTAAAGATTGGGGAGCTTTCTCTCAAATGGCAAAAGAGTTTGCTGATGCCGGCTTTGTATTTGTGAAATTTAATTTTTCGCATAATGGCACTTCAATATCTAATACAACTGAATTTGTAGACTTAGAGGCTTTTGGAAATAATAATTTTTTGATAGAGCTTGATGACCTTAAAGTAGTGATTGATAATATATTTGATAAAAAATTACCGATTGAGAATGCTCAAATAGATGTGTCACAGTTATATCTAATAGGCCACAGCCGGGGTGGTGGCATAGCTATTTTAAAATCAGCAGAAGATGAAAGAATTAAAAAATTAATTACATGGGCTAGTGTTTCTGAATTTGGTAAATTTTGGTCGCATACACAAATGTATGAGTTAAGGAAAAATGGGGTGCTGATGATCCCTAATGCAAGAACTGGACAACAAATGCCAATTTATGCTCAGCTGTATGAAACATTTTCTGCAAATAAAGATAGGCTAGATATTCCTTCTGCATGTCAACAATTGAATATACCTTTTTGTATTATACATGGTGATGACGATAGCACGGTAAACGTATCGGCAGCTAATGAACTAAAGTCACTCAATCCTACATCAGATCTTAATATAATAGTAAAAGGCGATCATACCTTCGGAATGAAACATCCTTGGGAAAAGGATTCTCTTCCAAAAGATTTAGAAGAAGTTATAAAAATTAGTATTGATTTTTTGAAACGATAAAAATTCTGTATATTCGCATAGGCTACACAGAACGATGCCGAAGTTGGATAATTAATCAAATACCGGGTTTTTAAAAGGTTACCAATGGCGGGCTGCATCACGTTTAGGCGTGACCTCGTCCAAAAAACAGGTTAACAGCAGATTACAGCGGTAATACAAAGCCCAAATCCTGACATAAGAGCGACTTTCGTCAGGCTTCTGTGTAGCTTATTTTTTGGATTCCAATGCTTTCTTTACACTACCATATTCATCCAAAACTTCTTTTGCTTTTGCATAGTCTAGACCTGTGCCGTTCATCACCATTTTTACACCTCTATCAATAAGTTTATCGTTCGTAAGTTGCATATTCACCATTCTATTTCCTTCTACCCTTCCAATTTTTATCATCACTGATGTGCTGATCATGTTTAAAATTAGTTTTTGAGCTGTACCGCTTTTCATTCGAGTGCTACCAGTCACAAACTCAGACCCCACAGCACATTCAATAGGAACATCTGAAACTTTTGATAAAGGTGTATCTATGTTGCAAGTGATACAAGCTGTTTTAACTTGATTAGCTTGACATTGCTCTAAGGCACCTATCACATAAGGTGTAGTACCTGAAGCGGCTATTCCAATCACTACATCTTTATCAGAAATATGATGTTGACTTAAATCTTTCCAGCCCTGCGTTTTATCATCCTCCGCAAACTCTACTGCCTTTCGTATGGCCTCGTCACCGCCTGCTATCAATCCAACTACCAGACCTTGTTCTACACCAAATGTTGGTGGACACTCAGATGCATCTACTACCCCTAATCGACCACTGGTGCCAGCACCAATATAAAAAAGTCGACCGCCTGCTGCCATTCTATCTGCTATAATATCTACAAGTAGAACAATTTGAGGAATACAAATAGACACAGCTTCAGCCACTGTTTTGTCTTCTGCATTGATATTTATAAGTAACTCTAGTGTGCTCATTTTCTCAAGGTCATTGTATCTAGAGCTCTGTTCTGTGATTTTGATCATAATACTTTTCTATACTATTTACATTCTCCCTCAAGAGAAGCTATCCATTTCGAAATCAGCTCCACTCCTTCTTTATGAGCCAATACCCTACCTACTTCAGGCATTTTTATAGCGGCATCTTCAGACTCCATTCTATAAACAATAATTGATTTTTCGGGATGCCCTGGTACTATATCGTAAAGCCTATCTCCAGTGCCTTTACCAGCAGCCACTGGAGTTTTACAAACGCCCAAATGCTCTTTATTATCTTGATAAAAATTAACTAACAAGCCAGAAGTGTAGGCAGGGCCTTCAGATCTGTGACAATGCGCACAATTGATATCTAAATAAGCTCTAGCTCTAGCGTCTAAACTTTCTTTTTCATCCATATAATCAGCTACCTTTGGGCAATCATTAGGAGCTGGAGAGCCCGATAAAATGTTGGATGATGCCCACATGGCTAATTGATTTTTAGTTTCGGTACCATAATTCAGATCTTTGTTTAAGTTTCTTGCTTTAGGACCTATAGGCATTATACCTTTACCATTAATCCAATGACATCCTTTGCATTGATTTTTATTAGGAATAACGTAATTGATTTCCATTTTTTTTCCATCATCATGAATCCAACTTACCTTTTTCACATCTCCAGCTACATCTAATTTAGCATCCTTTTGATCATCATCCCAAATGTAGTCTAGAGCTTCCCAACCATTTTCACGTTTTACAAGTAGTCTAGTTTCAATTATTCTTCTCCCTTTTGATAAATCTCTAAAATCATTAGGGTAGTAAAAGTTTTTGATATAGCAACTTCCTACAGGTAAATCAAACACTTCTTTATCGTCATACGCTACTTGTTTGCCCTCTGGCACATAAAGAAAGCGTGCTTTATGAGCATAGTCTGTAAATAATCCTGAAATGAGATCATAATGAAGGACTCTTTCATTGGGTAAAAGATCACTAAGTTTTCCTTTAAAAAAATGATATTTTGAAAGCGCTTGAAATGGCTTGGTTGCTACATCCAAAGCCACTTGCGTTGGCTCAT
>JBIKJU010000195.1:0-4260 GCA_044360745.1 Chitinophagales bacterium | reverse complement strand
TTTTTATAAAGCTATTGGTACAAAATGGCAAAAACATGCTTCATTTATTTTTATTGGAATTTTGGTAGTTTATGGGTATCTCACTATCCAGCGTAATGCTCAATGGAAAGACCATCTCACCCTTTTTAGACACGACATCAAACATCTCGATAAATCAGTACAAGCACATAATCTACTTGCCATCCATTTAAATAAATATTCATTTGACGAAGCTGACCAAAACAAACGAATAGCCATGCAAGAAGAAGCAGCTTTTCATTTCAAAAGAGCTATCGAAATTTATCCAAAATTTTCTAATCTTCATTTTGATTTAGGAAGAACCAACCTCTTACTCAACAAACTAGATGAAGCATTACTTGCTTTTAAAGAGGCTGCTAAACTTGATACTACTTACAGTGAATCTTTCAACAATGTTGCTGCTATATATCAACAAAAAGGAATGAATAAAGAAGCCATTGAATATTATAAAAGATCATTGGAGATATACAAATTTAATCCACTTATATACACCAATCTCAGTTTCATTTATTTTCAAACTGGAGACTTTGAATCTTCGCTAAATATTAGTAGAGAAGCCTTAACGCATATTCCAAACAACATAGAACCTTATGAAAATATTGGAAAAACGTTCTATGGCATGGGTCTTAAAGATAGTTCTATTGTTTATTTTGAAAAAGCACATCAACTTTTCCCAAATCATCCAAATACCATAGATGCTTTAGCGAGATTATATACTGAAAAAAAAGACCCTAGAGCAAACTATTTTATGCAATTGCTCAATCAAATGCAATCTCAAAATAGATAAAATTACTCTTCCAGAAAATCAATATTTCTCCTCAATCCCTTGTATTTAGTGCGTTTTACAGCAGAGTGTAGAAATAGCTCATTAAACTTTTCTTCGGATAAAATTGTCCAATCTTGCTTGCTCATACTCAACAACTCTTCATTGGGTATAAAATCTTGTTCGCTGTGTTCCTCAGATTGTGAATTTATTGGACATACCTGTTGACAAATATCACAACCAAACATCCAATTTTGAAATTTACCCTTATATTCATTAGGAACTTCATCAGCCTTATATTCTATTGTAAAGTAAGAAATACACTTCGACCCATCTATTTCATAAGGCTTCAATGCTTGAGTGGGACATGCATCTATGCATTTTGTACAACTACCACAGTAATCCTTTACAGGGCTGTCATAAGTAAGTTCTAAGTCAAGAATTATTTCAGCTAAAAAGAAAAAAGATCCCTTACGCTTAGTCATCAATAACGTATTTTTTCCAATCCATCCAATCCCACTTCGTTGAGCCCAAGCCCTTTCCATAATCGGTGCACTATCTACAAAGCATCTTCCATGCACCTTCTCTCCTATTTCAGTTTCTATAAATTTGAATAGCAAATCGAGTTTTTTCTTTACTACTTTGTGATAGTCTTTGCCATAAGCATATGATGCAATCTTTGGTGCAGAAACATCTATTGGCTTTACATTCGTAAAATAATTATAAGAAAGGGATATCACTGACTTAGCCCCTTCTACTAAAAGTCTTGGATCTACTCGCTTTTCAAAATGATTGGACATATAATGCATCTCTCCATGTTGTTGTTGATTTAACCAATTTTGAAGAAAGATAGCTTCATCGTCTAAGCGCTCTGCTTTTGCAATTCCACAATCCATGAAACCAATTTCCTTTGCACGCTGCTTTATTTTTGCACTTAACGAAATGGCATCATATTTAGAATTCTGTTTCATGGACATTTTTCTATATAATTGAAAAATTAATAGTTTATTTTTGAAGTAGATTTGAAATTAAACAAATCCAAAGCATCTTTACAAACGAATGAGCGATAATTTAAACATCAAAGATCAAAATTTGTCGAAAGACGATCAAGAAATTGAAAAAGCCCTTAGGCCTCAATCTATTGATGACTTTAAAGGTCAGCCTCAAATTATTGAAAATCTTTTCATATTTATAGAAGCTGCAAAAAGAAGAGGTGAATCGCTAGACCATCTCCTTCTTCATGGGCCACCAGGTTTAGGTAAAACAACTCTTTCTTATATAGTCGCAAACGAACTTGGTGTAAATATGAAAATAACATCGGGGCCAGTATTAGAAAAACCTGGGGATTTAGCTGGATTACTCACAAATCTTGAAACTAATGATGTTCTTTTTATTGATGAAATACATCGTTTATCTCCAGTGGTAGAAGAATACTTATATAGTGCAATGGAAGACTATAAGATTGATATTATGATTGAAACAGGACCAAATGCTCGTTCAATACAAATTTCATTAAATCCTTTTACACTTGTAGGAGCAACTACTCGCTCTGGATTATTAACAGCCCCTCTTCGTTCACGTTTTGGAATCACATGCAGATTAGAATACTATAACTCAGAAGTGCTATCAAATATCGTAAAGCGTTCTTGTTCTATTCTAAACACTCCTATTCACGAACATGCTGCTTTAGAAATAGCAAGAAGAAGCAGAGGCACTCCGCGAATAGCCAATCTTTTGCTCCGCAGAGTTCGCGATTTTGCTCAAGTAAAAGGGGATGGTACTATTACACTTGATATTGCAAAATTTGCCCTTGAAGCCTTGAATGTAGATGCCCATGGTTTAGATGAAATGGATAATCGAATTTTGACTTCTATCATTGAAAAGTTTAAGGGTGGACCTGTTGGTATAACTACTATAGCTACTGCCGTAGGCGAAGAATCAGGTACCATAGAGGAAGTTTATGAACCTTATCTCATTATGCAAGGTTTTTTAAAACGTACTCCTAGAGGTAGGGAAGCTACAGATAAAGCTTACAGGCATATTGGCAAAGTGCCTCCTGCTTCCAGTGGAAATTTATTTGCTTAAGGCATTATAAATTTCATTTACCTACTAACTATTAATCTCCTATTTACTCTTTTTCCATCTTCATGAAGGAAAGAAAAATGATAAACACCATTACTAAGTCTACTAACATCCACTTTGTTTTGATTCAGCTCGTTTAGTTTATCTACTAAAACTCCCAGAGTATTATAGACTTCTATTTGCACTAAATTCTTGGATAAAAAATTTATAAAAACTTCATTACTTGTTGGATTAGGATAAAGTCCATACATACTTTCATCATCAACATCTGAGATGCTATTAGCAGAAGTATCTGATGGTGGGGTCAATCGCAAAATAGTATGTGTATTGGGATCTGTATTTGCCCAACTAGTCCCATTAGTTGCTATGTAGATTTCTTTGTTTGGCCCAACTTCAATATCTCGAAGACGTCCAAACATATTTTTTAGATAACTTACATCAGAAACTACACTGTTATACTGTGAATTTAGTTTTATAGCTCTCACTTCTTTATCTTTTAACACAGTCATTAAAACACAACTATCCCATTCTGGAAAATATCGATTTGTATAATAAATAATGTCTGATGGGCCAAGTGTAGGTGTGTAAGCCACAAGAGGTTCTACGACCTGATTATTATAACAAAAAGTCTGCTCTGTTGGAGTATTGCAAAATCCCTCAACACTAGGCCAGCCATAGTTTCTCCCCTTATATAAAAGATGTAACTCATCATCTGTAGTAGCTCCATGTTCGGACAAAACTACTGAGTCATTTGGCAATAAAGCCATTCCCTGTGCATTTCTATGACCAATAGAATAAACTGGGTTATTAAAAGGGTTATCGGCTGGAATACTACCATCTAAATGTAACCGCAATACTTTCCCCATAAGCGAAAAAGTATCTTGAGGTAAAGATAGATTTTGAACATCGCCAGTAGTGATCAGCATCGTTTTATCTTCCAAAATTAAGAGTCTACAGCCATTATGGGTTCCATTGCCAGGCAAATTATTAAGTAAAAAATATTCATCTACTAGTGAATCATTGGCATAACTAAATCTCGAAATTCGCTCTCCAATTGAACCTTGAGATGAATATGTGTAAGCTACATATACAAATGGCGTATCAGGAAATTGAGGATGTAGAGTCAAACCCAGCATACCACTTTCTGATTGTTGGATAACAGAAGACACATGATTCAAAACTACTTTTCGCTGTGAGGTGTTCAAATCCACTCTACTGATTCTTCCTCGTCTTTCTGTCAGCCAAAGCTGATTATTACTTGCATATTTTATTTCCCATGGCACATCTATTCCTGTTATCAAAGTATCAACTTTAACTGAAGTAGTACCAATTTGAATAAACCTTTGAGCTTCAGAAGAAAACCCAAAAACCAAAAATAAAATCGCTAAAAAACTTAA
>JBIKJU010000194.1:0-4269 GCA_044360745.1 Chitinophagales bacterium | reverse complement strand
TATGGTTTTATAAGTCCTAGAGAAAAGCCAACAAAGCCAATGAAGCTTAATCGAACACCATTTCTGTCAGCTTTATCAGCCAATGCTCGCTCAAATCCATAGCTAAGCCTTATGGTATGAAATCTATTTTGCATACCGTAATAAAATTTCCTTCCATCTTGGATATATCTGGGATCTGGTGCAGATTTTTTATCTTTATAGTTTGTGAAATATTGGTACTCAGCTTGAATTAGATGTGTTTTGTAAATGTTTTTAATCCAGCCTTTAGTGAGGTATAAACTAAATCCATTTGTTTGGATCTTAATACCTCCTGATAATTCGTGATAATACAAGTAATCTTTTACAACAGCCTTTCTAGCGTCTGATTTTGACATCTCCTGCCCAAAGTTTAGCATGCTTTTGAGCATGAAAATTAATATTAAAGGAAATTTGTTCACGTTACAATAATACAAAAACTAAGGATTTGTTGTGTAGGTCAAATGAATTTTGTAAAAAAATATGTTTATGAAGGTTTAACTGATTAAAGTAAGGAAGACAAAGCACAGCAAAAAAGTAAATAAAATGGACATAAAAATTAATTTTGAGCAAATAATAAAGATTCATGTGTGGTATTGCTGGGTTTATTGATGGGCAAATAGGCAAAGAGCAGGGCTTGGGGGTATTAGAAAATATGCTAGAAGCTATTAGCCATAGAGGCCCTGACGCTCGAGGAAAGTGGCAAGAAAATAATGTTTTTTTAGGTCAAAATCGATTAAGTATTATTGACTTGTCTGAGAGTGCCAATCAGCCATTTCATTACCAAGATATAGTGATTGTATACAATGGAGAGGTTTATAATTATATAGAGGTTAAGGCTGATTTAGAAAGTAAAGGATATCGTTTTACGACTAGTAGTGACACAGAAGTGATTTGTGCTGCATATAAAGAGTATGGAGAGCGATGTGTAGAGTATTTTATGGGCATGTGGGCTTTTGCTATTTGGGACAAAACGGAGCAAAAATTGTTTTGTTCACGAGATAGATTTGGCATCAAGCCGTTTTATTACATTTATAAAAATGGTAAATTTTATTTTGGCTCAGAGTATAAAGCACTGAAGCCAAGCCCGGTTTTTTCAAATCAGATTAATGTAGAGCAAGTGCAAAGAGGGATAGGGCTTAATTTGGTTTCTTATCAAGCTGAAACATTTTTTATTGACATCCAGTCTTTGGAGCCATCTCACAATCTTGTCATCAGAGCAAATGAGTTTAGAAAATATAGATATTATGACATTGATTTAGAAGCGAAAAGAAATATTTCATTTACTCAACAAGTTGATGTGTTTCATGATTTGTTTCGCCAATCTATTATTCAACACTCTCGTTCAGATGTAGCTACTGGTGCATGCTTAAGTGGGGGACTAGATAGTAGCTCTATTGTGAGTATGTTTGCTACCCTATTCCCATCTCAACCAATAAAGACCTTTTCTATTTTTTATGATGGTAAAGGGGAAGTGGATGAACGCCCATTTATAAAGGAAGTCGTTGATAAGTACAAAACAGTTATCCCATTTTATTTTTCACCAAGTGATGCTGAAATAGAAGACACCTTTGATAAAGTGGTTTACCACTCTGATGTACCACTATTTGGTTCATCATTTATATCACAACATTTTTTAATGAAATTAGCAAAAGAGAATGGAGTAACTGTGGCAATAGATGGGCAAGGAGCTGATGAGTATTTAGGCGGGTATCTTCATTCATTTTATCGCCTATTTGCAACACAGCTCTCATCTTTTCAACTTAGTAGTTTTAGCAAAACATTTATTCATCATTTGAAAAGAGAAAATTATGGAATATCAGATGGAGCGAAAATTTTTGCTAAATCATTGGCATCTTTATTTATGAGTGAAAACCAGATTTATAATTTAGAGCTATCTCAATCAAAAAAAATATTTAAAGGGGACTATGATTTTAATATACAAAAGAAATCAAGCAATAGAGTAAATGATTTTTTATATCATTTAATGTTTGAAACCACTTTACAAACATTATTGCATTTTGAAGATAGAAATTCTATGGCTTATTCAATTGAGTCAAGAGTACCTTTTTTAGATCATAGATTAGTTGAGTTTTTGTTTCAGCTACCTGATTCTTCTAAAATAAATACCAAAGCTGAAACAAAGTTTATTCTCAGAGAGAGTATGAAAAATATTTTGCCTAAGGCGATTTACGAGCGAAAAGATAAAAAAGGTTTTGTTACGCCAGGGGAGGTAAAATGGCTCGATGGACCACTTCGTTTTTTGTTAGATAGGCCTCTTAATCATATTGATTTTATGAAAAACAGTGCAGTCAAATCACTTTTTGAAGAATATAAAAAGGGAAATAAAAGTCAAGCGAAGTTGCTATGGAAACTCGCTTGTTTAAATTATTGGTTAGAAAGGCAATAGTATCAAGATAGCAAATCTATTCAAATTAAACTTTTACATTTACACAAAAATCAAATTTTATGGCTAAAAAGAAAGTAGAATCTTCAACAGCACAAACTACTAAAGAATCAAACTCTATATTCGCTAAAGTATTGCCGTATTTTGCTGCTATTTTTGCTTTTGTGGTGATTACATTTGTTTTTTTCTCACCGATGATTACCGATGATAAAATTATCTATCAAGGTGATATTTTGCAATTTGAAGGAATGGCAAAGGAGGTTATAGATTTTAGAAAAGAAAATAAGGAAGAACCTCTTTGGACAAATTCAATGTTTGGGGGGATGCCAGCGTTTCAAATATCTACTGAGTATAAGGGTAATCTTCTGAAATACTTAAATAGTATCATATCTTTTGGATTTCCAGAGTATTCTGCATATATCTTTATTGCATGTTTAAGCTTTTTTGTTTTATTACTTTCATTAAAAGTTTCTACTCTTTTATCATTGGCTGGGGCTATTGCTTACGCATTGTCTTCATATAATCTTATTATCCTCGAAGCAGGGCATAATTCCAAAATGCATGCAATCTCATTAGTCCCGTTTGTATTTGCTGGTGCTATTTTACTTTGGCAACGAAAGTATCTTTTAGGTGCTGCTATTGCTGCATCAGGATTTTCTTTACTAATATATGCCAATCACGTTCAAATAGCCTATTATTCATTTTTGTCATTATTCATTTTTGGTATAGTGCAGCTCATCTATAATATTCTTAAAGAAAAGGATTGGAAGCATTTTTTTATCGCTTCTTTTATTCTTGTTGGAGCAGGATTAATAGGAGTTAGCTCTAATCTTTCTATGCTATGGAGTACTTATGAATATGGGAATTCGACTATAAGGGGTAAGTCTGAGTTGACTACCAACACACAATCTTCTGGAGGGCTTGATAGAGATTATGCGTATAAATGGAGTTATGGTAAAATGGAAGCTTTTACTCTTATGATTCCCAATTTTTATGGAGGTTCATCAAATTTTGAGTTGGATGAAAATTCAGCTATGGGTAAAATAATGCAAGGTGCCCCACCTCAACAAAGAGCACAATATCTTAGACAAATGCCCACTTACTGGGGTGATCAACCATTTACCTCTGGACCTGTTTACTTAGGTGCTATTATATGTTTTTTGTTTTTGTTTGGGGCATTTGTTATAGATGGACCTATAAAATGGTGGTTAGTTGCTGCAACTGTTTTATCAATTCTGCTTTCTTTTGGGCATAACCTCCAATGGTTTTCAGATTTATTTTTTGATTATTTGCCGGGCTACAACAAATTTAGAACCGTTACTATGGTGCTAGTTATTACTCAGCTTACAGCCCCACTTCTTGGTATTTATGCTTTGTCTGAATTGTTGAATGGAAAAATCGAAAATGAAAAAGCTCTCAACGGTTTGTATTTTGGCGCTGCACTCACTGCTGGTTTAAGTTTGGTTATAGCTATCTTAGGGCCCTCTCTTTTTGATTTTGTTGGAAATGGAGATAAACAATTAGAAGGTCAATTTTGGGACACAGCAATAGGCGCTTTGCGTGAAGATAGAGCTTCTTTAATGCGCTCTGATGCTTTTAGAACTTTCTTTTTTAGTGGTATTGCTATAGCTTTAGTATGGGCATTTATCCAACAAAAAGTTTCTGCTCAAATATTGACTTATGGTATATTACTTTCTATCCTAATAGATATGCTTGGAGTAGGCAAACGATTTATAAAAGATGACATATTTGTTGAGAAGACACAAATGCAAGGTCGTTTCCAGCAAACTGCTGCCGATGCACAAATTTTGAGTGATAATACTCCTAATTTTAGGGTATTTAACACT
>JBIKJU010000193.1:0-4319 GCA_044360745.1 Chitinophagales bacterium | reverse complement strand
AAACTTTTTGAAATCTTCTTTATACAAAAAGATTTTGTGACTTTCATAGCCTTCACTATCAAACTTCTTTTTACTTTCAGTAATGGTTAAATAGAAATCACCTTGTTTAGTGTTTCTAACATCAAAAAAGTAAGTTCTTCTTTTTCCTGCTTTTAATTTTCTACTATAAAAGCCACCATGTTTTCCGCTTTGATTCTCCACTTTTGTTATAATTTGATTTTTAAAATTAGGCTAATTTATGTCTTTTATTTTTGTTGACAAAAAAAAATCAGTTTTTATTATCATTTCGTTGCAATAAATTCAAATTATAGTACATACCTTTTTTCTCCATCAGCTCGTCATGCTTGCCCATTTCTTTTATTTCTCCTTGATGCAACACTACTATTTGGTCAAAATCGAAATTTGATAAAATTCTATGAGTCACTATAATCACCGTAGTGTTTTTGGTTGCTATGCTTAGATTTTCTTCTATTTCTTTTTCAGTATTTGCATCTACTGCCGACAAACAATCATCCATTAATAAGATTTTTGGATTTGCACCCAATGCCCTCGCGATGGAGATACGCTGTTTTTGACCACCCGAAAGTGTCACACCTCTTTCTCCCACCAGAGTATTATATCCTTTTTCAAATTGCTCTATTTCGTTTCCTATAGCGGCCTGGCGGGCGAGTTCTTGAGCGGATTTTTGTTTATCTCTTTGACTAAAAAGTATGTTACTTTCTATTGTATCTGAAAATAAAAAAACATCTTGAGGAACATACGCGATAGATTCTCTTAGTTTACTTGTATTTATATTTTCAATGTTTTTATGATCAATTTTGATTCTACCTCCAGTAGTGTCATACATCCTTAAGATCAAATCTAACAAAGTTGTTTTTCCTGAACCAGTTGTACCTAAAATAGCTATTTTTTCTCCCTTCTTTATTGTTAGATTAATGTTTTTTAATGCCTCTATACCAGAGTCTTCATAGGTAAATGATACATTATCAAAACTTATATCTCCTTGAATGGCATCCATTGCTCCCTTTTCATTGATAACACTTGGCTTTTTTTCTAAAAACTCATTTATTCTTCGCATAGAGACTGCAGCTTGTTGAGTTAAAGCTACCGCCCACCCAAGAGCACTCATAGGAAAAGTAAGCATATTTAAGTACAATAAAAACTCAGCTATATTTCCAGCGCTAATGGTATTCCCTATTTGCATATTTCCACCAAAATAAATAATGGAGACTAAGCTAAGACCAATCAAGAATTGAATGAACGGAAAGTAAAATGCTTCTACCTTTGCTAAGTACAATGATTTATTCCTATAGTCTTCTGATTCTTTTTTAAAAAATCTACTCATAGACGATTCTTGTACATATGACTTTATAACGCGAATTCCTGAAAATGATTCTTGAGCCATAGTAGTGAGGTCTGACAATCTAGATTGCAAATCTTCACTTGTTTTATTTATTTTTTTATTTAGTTTAAAAAGTGTAAAAGATAAGAATGGCAATGGTATTAGTACAAGTAACGAAAGCTGCCAGTTTACATTAAACATATTTACTGCACAAAAAATAAACATCATTAATAGATTCACCGAATACATTATTGATGGGCCAATAAACATGCGCACTTTGCTCACATCTTCGGTTACTCTATTCATCAAATCTCCAGTCTGATTTTTTCTATAAAATGCTTGATCTAAATATTGATAATGGTTATAAATTTTGTTTTTTAAGTCAAACTCTATATTTCTGGAAACTACAATAATAGTTTGGCGCATAAAAAAGGTAAATATTCCCTCTATCAATGCAACTATTAAGTAAAGTGCGGCAAAAGACAAAATACTTTTATTAATAATATTTGGATCAACTATATCGTTGCTTGCCAAAGTTTGTTGTAGATTATCTATGGCATTTCTAACTACTACAGGGTTGTATGTTTTAAAAAGATTAGCTAAAATGATAAATAACAGGCCTAAGCCAATTTTTAGCCGATATGCTTTGAAATAGGGGAGTAAAGTTTTAAGGGATTTCACAGTGCAAATAAATAAAATAATCGCAGACTGTGCTTGTCTCATTTTTAAAGCTTAAATTTAATTACATGATTTTAAAGTATTGTAAACTCATATTTTGTCAACTTCATTACTATTGTTAACTTTGTCTTTCATTTTTTGAACATATGCAAAATAGATTCGTAGTTACAGGTACTAAACAAGACACTAAAGCTGTATTATTAGCTTATGAATTAGTAGACTCAGCTTTCAAAATTAATCTTTATGTAATTGATAAAGCAGGGTCTAATAAAGCTAATTTAAAGTTTATTCAAGAAAATTGGATAAATGGTGAAGACTTTGATTTTACTGGAATAGGCACTTTGATTAATCCTGACATTAATGAAGATTCGATTTTGCCAGCTGATATTAAATCAGAGCAAACTGGTGAAATCCGTTCAAAACAAAATGAATGGGCGGTTCATCTTTTGACCAATAAACTTTGGGAAGTATATCTTATAAAATTGGAAGATTTAAAAAAACAAGCAACTAGTCTAACTAATTATAGTCGAGATTTATTTGAAGATACAAAGTCTTTTTGGGAGCAAGTACTAGAAAATAAAAAGGAAAGAAATATTTCTCAAAAGCGATTAGAAGAAATTAAAGCTGATGTAAATGCTATTTTTGAAAAGCTGAAAACATTTCGTAAAAACGAATCTGAAGAGTTTGAAAAAGCTTCAAAAGCTGCAATAGATTCTATAATGATTAAACTTGAAGAAGTTAAATCTAAGATCAACGAAAAAGCAAATTTCAAATCGTTGGCTGATGAAATAAAGTCTGTGCAACAAATGGCGCGAGAACATCGGTATAGCAAATCGCATGAAGCAAATTTACGAAAAGCTTTTGATGACACTTTTCATGCTATCAATGAAGCTCGAAAAAGTTTCTTTGGAAGCAAAAACGAGCATCGAGTAAATGGATTGAAAGATGTTTTATCTAAAATGGAAATGGGTCTTAGTAGAGATCAAAAAGATTTGGAATACTTTACGGCTAAAGCTGAAAGACCAAAAATTCAGTCTTTAGAATTGCAACTACTAAAAGTTAGAATCAGACAAATCAAGGATACTATAGCTTCCAAAAGCGAAAAGATGGATGATATCAAAAAAACACTTGAGGGTTTGACTAAAAAAAATGATAGTGTTCAAAAAGTAACAGGGGAATCGTCTAGCGACTCGGTATCTAGTGATATAGTCGAAGAGTAGTTCATCTTTTTATCTTAAAAATCTATCCAAAGTGTAGCTTTTCTGCCATTTTGTCCTATATTTGTTTTCCAAATTTTTAATTAAATGAGCAATCAGCTTTATAATAACGATGTAGCATTTGAGCTACAAAGCAAAAAAATAGATGAGAATCGTCAAGGTGAAACCCTTACGTCTTCTCGTCCTCTAGGTGTTGATGCTATCGGAAAAAAATACTATATCGAAAGTTATGGATGCGCAATGAATTTTGCTGATAGTGAAGTTATAGCCTCTATTCTCGCTAATGCTGGTTTTGACGCTACTACTAATTTTATGGATGCTGATTTGATTTTAATTAATACATGCGCTATACGAGACAATGCTGAGCAGCGTGTTAGAGCAAGATTGCATCATTTAGGTTCGGTCAAAAAGCATAAAAAGGGTACTCAAATTGGTATTTTGGGGTGTATGGCAGAAAGGTTAAAAGAACAATTGCTTCAAGAAGAAAAATTAGTGGACATAATTGCGGGTCCTGATGCTTATCGCTCTTTACCAAGCTTGGTTTTAGAAGCCGAATCTGGACAAAAAGCAGTGAATACACTACTGAGTAGAGATGAAACTTATGCTGAAATTAATCCAATAAGACTAAATAGTAATGGCATTTCTGCCTTTATTTCTATCACTCGTGGATGCGACAATATGTGTTCTTTTTGTGTGGTACCTATGACTAGAGGCCGTGAACGCTCTCGCGATTGGCGTTCTATAGTATCAGAAGCAGAGGAATTATATGCAAAAGGCTATAAAGATATCACCTTACTAGGACAAAACGTTGATTCGTATAGGTTCTCTACAGATCCTAAACTTACAGGTAAAAAACTCATTGAAAGTAAGTATGAACCTAGTGTCGTTAACTTTGCATCATTACTTGAAAAAGTGGCTTTAGTAGCACCTGATTTAAGGATTCGTTTTTCAACTTCTCATCCTAAAGACATGACAGATGATGTACTAGAAGTTATGGCTAAATACCACAATGTTTGTAAGTATGTTCATCTTCCTGTACAAAGTGGCAACAACCGCATACTTGAAATGATGAATAGAACGTA
>JBIKJU010000192.1:0-4332 GCA_044360745.1 Chitinophagales bacterium | reverse complement strand
TTTCATTGATCTTGCTAGAGTTTTCCCCTAATATAGTACGATGTTTTTCCGCTGACATTTTGCTCACTGATATTCCTATCACAGTACCCATAGCTATCAATAAAGCATAGGTAAGTGGCTTATATGCCATTTCATAAAACGATTTGTTATTGCTCATAAATTATTGCTGCTTCAGCGATTCAGTATATTGTACTACTGCTTTTAATTGACTTTCTGATAAATTTTCAAAAGCAGGCATACCGCCTTGTCCTTTAGAAATGATAGTAGAAATTTCATCTGAAGAAAGGGTTGAAATTTTTAGGTTTTTAGCACCAGCTATCATTCCATCGCCATTATCTCCATGACATCTACTGCAAAGTTGATTATAGACTATTTTCCCTTGGTCGGCAGTATCTATATCTATTGATTCTGTATCTACAGTTTGGGTTCTTTGCTTTTTCTTAGCTACTTCTGCTAGGCCATAAGCTGCTATAAGCAAGAAAATAGAAAGTACTGCTAAAAACTTCTTCTTTTTCTTAAACCCAATCACTGCTATTGGAATAGAAGTTAATACACACGCTATTTTTATATATTGAAGGAAGTTTAAGTTTGATCCGTATATTAAAAGATATACTCCTGATGCTAAAAATAACACACTTAGTATCATTTCAGGCACTTTAGTGATTTTGCTATATTTATCTAAACCAGTTTGTTGGTTAATCAGCAATAAAATTCCTTTTACTACATAGTGTAATAAAAAGAGAGATACTAGTATTCTATGTACTAAGACTATTTTGTGGTATTCCATAGTATGGTATTTTTTGCAAACATAAATAAATAACTAAAATTGTCGCAAAGTGTTTATGTAAAGTAGATTATCTGCTATTTTAAAATCAGATTTCGATTTTAATCTAATTTTTTTGGATTTAATATCAGTGCCAGCCGCTAATCGTCTATATTTCTTTCCATCATGAAACACTATTGGCATATCAAATCCTTCTACTACATCCTTCCAAAGATATTCAAATTTAAAAGATGTTTTTGAAATAGGCTTTAAAACATAACTAAGCGTTGGGATTTCAGCATGCTGGAGGTATTGTTTGAAAAAAGGCTTCAAGTCTTTTTTTGTTCTAAGCTCAAAATAGTCAATAACATCTTGCGCGTCTATATTTTTATGATAGAAAACAGTATCAGAAATATTTTTGATGATATTCCACCATAGAGGATCATTGTTAATCACTGTTCGTAGGGTATTGAGCATGAGCATACCTTTGTTATACATATCTCCATGTCCTTCTTCGTTTACACCATATGGACCTTGTATAGGTTCCTTATTTTGTACATATCGCTTTTTATAATTGATATAGTCTTGTGCTTTATCATAGCCTTGCATGCACTCTACATATACAGCTTCTGAGTATGTGCAAAAACCCTCGTGTATCCACATATCAGCAATATCATTGCAGCTTACGCTGTTGCCCCACCATTCGTGCCCAGTTTCATGTATGATGATGTAATCAAAATCTAACCCTATTCCTGAGTAGTCACTACCATTATAGCCTGTTTTGTATTTATTGCCATAGGCTATAGCTGATTGATGCTCCATACCTAAATAGGGTGTTTCTACCAAGGCATAACCATCTTTCATAAATGGATATTTACCAAGATATTTTTCGTAGCACGAAAGCATCGGTTTTACTTGCTCGAAATGAGTTTTAGACCGCTCTAAATTATAGGGCATGACATAATAATTCAGCGCCAATTTTGATTTATCTGAATAAGTAAATGTATCGCTCCAATGAACATATTGACCAATATTGAAAGTGACATTATAAGAATTGATAGGATTGCTAACAAACCAAGTGAATGCCGTTTGTTTATCATTAATATCTTTTTCATCTTTAAGTTGCCCATTACCTATAGCTTTCATTCCTTTAGGTACTATATATGTCATACGCATACTATCTGGCTCGTCTGATAGGTGGTCCTTACAAGGCCACCATGAACTAGCTCCAAGTCCTTCACAAGCCACTGCTATCCATGCATTTCCGTTTTTATCCTCAGACCATACAAATCCTCCATCCCATGGTGCTCGTTTCGCTTGAATAGGTTTTCCAGAGTATTCTACTGTAACTCTAGCTGCTCTTCCTGAGTCTAACGATATAGGCAAATCCACATACACAGTATGATGCTCCCTGGAATATTGAACTGCTTTATTTTTATAAAGTATTGAATTGATTTTTAATCGTTCATCGAGATCTAATTGTATTTTATTTGTTTTGTTTAATACATTAAAATGAATTGTGTTTTTTCCTTTTATGCTTTTTGTAAGTGTATCAAATGCAACTTCAAGATCATAATAATGTACATCAAACGAAGCTCTAATAGGAGAAATAGTGCCTCTTAGCGAGTCTATGTGAGTAAACACTTGATTTTGGGTCAATAGTTGTGAAAAAGAAAAGAAGGGACTCAAAAAAAGTCCACAAATAATACAAAATTTAACCTTTCGTTTATAAAACATGCTGTACATTTACATTTTGAAAACGCAATTTAGAAACAAATTCATCAAATGGGAAAGTTTGTCATTCCGGGTCTTATTTTTTTAATAATTTTATTGAGTGAGTTTTACCTGTGGAAGGCACTTCAAATATCGTTTAAAGTAAATTCTATTTGGTTTGGACGAATCTACTGGACACTCAATATTCTTCTTTATTTTTTCTTTTTTACATATCGCTTTTTAGGACTAAAATATTTTCCTAAACAAGTCAATACAACGATTTTTGGCTTTTTTCTTTGCCTTTTGATTATCAAACTTATTGTATTTCTTTTCTTTTTTTTTAATGATATAGTAAATCTGCTTAAGTATGCTTTAAAGCTAAGTTCCAGGACTGAAACTACAGGAGCAGTCATGACTCGATCGGCATTTTTATCTAAAATGGCTTTGGCTACAGCAGCTATTCCTGTGGCTAGTTTGGTGTATGGAGTTGTTGCTAATGCCTATAATTACCAGTTTAAGCGATTGAAATTAAATTTCCCAAATTTACCAAAAGCATTCGAGGGATTTACAGTTGTACAACTTTCAGATATCCATAGTGGAAGTTTTAATCAAAGTAAGCCTATAGAGGAAGTTATAGAAAAAATAAATGCCCTAAAGGCTGATTTGATCTTGTTTACTGGTGATCTTGTCAATGACAAAGCGAGTGAAATGGACTTTTTAAAAACCGTTTTTTCAAAACTAAAATCAACACATGGAGTGATGTCTGTAACGGGCAATCATGATTATGGCGATTATGTAGCTTGGGGTTCTAAGGAAGAGAAAAGGAATAATTTTAAAAACTTAATGGGAGTGCATAAAGAAATGGGTTGGGATTTGCTGATGAATGAACATAGAGTAATAGAAAAAGAAGGTGAAAAAATAGCTATTTTAGGGATAGAAAATTGGGGTTATGCACTTCGATTTCCTCGCTATGGCAAACTCAATGAAGCCTACGATGGCACTCAAGATATTCCGTTCAAAATTTTGATGAGTCATGATCCTTCGCATTGGGATGCTGAGGTACGAAAAAGTTACCAAGATATTGACCTTACACTCAGTGGTCACACTCATGGTTTTCAGTTTGGTATAGAAACAAAATACTTTAGATTTTCACCATCGCAGTGGGTTTATAAACAATGGGCTGGCTTGTATCAAGAAGGCAAACAGTACATTTATGTTAACAGAGGATTTGGGTTTTTGGGCTATCCTGGTCGAGTAGGGATATTGCCTGAAGTTACTGTCTTAGAATTAAGCAAAGGATAATTTGAATTTGTTTTAAATTTGTGTGTATCATTGCACAAATACTTATAATGGATTTCTACCCGTTGATAAAGTCTTTATTGTTTATGATGGACGCTGAAAAAGCCCATCATACCACTCTTTCGCTATTAAAATCTCCATTGATAAGAGCCTCACTTCCTCTATTTTATAAGACACCAGATTTGCCAGTCGACTTATTTGGGCTAAAATTTAAAAATCCAGTAGGACTTGCAGCAGGCTTAGATAAAAATGGAGAAGCTGTTGATGCCTTTGCAATAATGGGATTCGGTTTTTTAGAGGTTGGTACTATCACCCCAAAACCTCAAGAAGGAAATCCCAAACCACGATTGTTTAGACTTCCTAATGATAATGCATTAATTAATAGAATGGGGTTTAATAATGTAGGCGTGTTGCAGGCATTGAAAAACATAGAGAGTAGAAAGTCAGAAATAATAGTGGGAGCCAATATCGGCAAAAATAAGACCACGGATAATGAGGAGGCTTTTTTGGATTATGAGATTTGTTTTAATACACTTCATCATGCAGTTGACTATTTT
>JBIKJU010000047.1:0-10799 GCA_044360745.1 Chitinophagales bacterium | reverse complement strand
AACCAAGATGACCGATAATTTCAGTATTTGCATGTAAGATAGGAATCAAGTCTAAATACTTTTGGTCATCAAAAAGCCCCCTAAAGTAGTTTTTTTCACATCTATATAAACAAGCTTTAGTCCACCATGTTATAGTATCTTTAGCTTTTCTATTGACTCCAAAAAATCCTGCATTGAAAAGTCCTACTCTAAAATTTGCTTCCAACCAATTTTGATTTTTTTCAGTATTGATTGGATACCTATGTGGCGTTAATAAAATGTCTTTAGAGTTAAGAATTTCAAACAGAAATGATGGATTAGAGTAGAAGAATATATCATTATCAATATAAATTACTTTTTCCTTATTCTTTAATAAGTAATTTAAAAATACACTTTTCAAACTCCATCGTAGATTATCTCCTTTATATTTTAACTGAAGTTGATTCAAGTAAATATCATCAATATCAGAAATCAAATGAAAAGTGATGTTTTTGGGATAATTTTCATTTGGCATTGGTTTGTCAATAAGTAGAACTTCGAGAGCAAAGTTAAATTGATATAAACTATCAGCTAAGGCATACGTTTTATATAAATGATCTGCTGTAGATATTGTGCAAAATGTACTTTTATTGTTATTCATTGGTAGAAATGAATTTTAAAAAAGTAGGAGACTGATGCAAACAAGATGAATATATGTCATATCCATTAGAATTAAAATGACCATCCATACTCCAATAATAATTTTCAATACTATTTTGATTGAATATTCTTTCCATACATCTATATAAATCTATATAATTAATGCTTCTTTTTTTTAATTTATTTATCAATTTTAAGTGATATTCATAGTTAAAAATTTCATTTTGGAGATTGGATTTATTTTTAATAAAATTCTTTGGATAAGGATGAAAAATAACTAGTAATTTACCTTTTTTTTGACTGATTTCATCATTCAGTTTGCAAATAATTTCGCAAAAATCTTTTACAGCATTTTCTTTTTCTGAGATTATTTTTACTGTACTTTTTAGAGTGAAGTCTCTTTTCAAAATGCCATGTGTAATCAATCGAGTAAGATGTGATCTTGAGTATATAAATTCAAAGGATTTTTCAAATGCACTTTGGTTTTGTTCGTTTTTGTAAAGAAGGCTATTTGTTATATAGTCATAATAATCTGATATGTTTATGCACAAAATAATATTTTTGACAGTGTAGTTTTCGCACAAATATCTAGCAAGATTTGATTCGTAATAAGGATGACTAGCTGGGACTCCTGCATTTATTATTTTGTAAGAAAATTTGTTTTCATTTAGTTTATATTCAAGGAGTCTTGGCATGCTGCTATCTTGAGGAGCTCCAATACCAGCTACAAAAGAATCGCCAATAATAGCAAAAGTTGAGTCCGAGTCATAGTCATTTATCTGATGGTTATCAATTAGTCCGATGTCATTGGAGATATATGAAAAATCAAATTCAACGTTTTGATTATATATGGTGTCATTTTTGGAAAGCAACATTAGATTATCATTTGTAGTTACTTTATAGGGAGATATGTATTTCCCATATAGTTTTTCGCTATCGGTCAACATCATACCCGTCAGTCTAATCAATATTTCAATAGTTATAATCAGAAATATAAGTAGGGCGGTATAAAAGAGGTGCGATTTTTTCATTTCAGATATTCTAATATCTATTACTTATAAAGTATAAAATTCAATATTTTCTATAAACATATGGGATACTAGGTGAGCGTATCCCTTTTTTTTAGCGATAAAGTATTGTATATACTTTCTAATCATTTTTTTGTTTTGAGTAAAATATATCAAAAATTATATCGGCTATCAAATGGTATCCTTTAGGTGTATAGTGTCCATCAATTGGCCAATAATATGGTCTAAAATCGGATGGTATTTTATACCCCAATTCTTTTGATTTAGTAATGAAGTTTATACCTTCATATTGTTTATTATCAGCTATTTTTGCAAATTCTTTAATGTTATATTTGCCTCTTTCTATCTCATATGGAACTGGGTGAATAATCACACTAAATTTTATGTTTTTTGCGCTTAATTTTTGATTAATTTCTATAAACTTCTGTTCTATTAAATCACAATTGTTTAATAGTTCTTGGTACATATGACCCTTATGAGTTAAAGTAAAGTCATATTCCATGACATTTAATAGGAATGCTCGTATAATATAGCTGTGTTTAAAAAAAGGTTCAAACCAAGGTGCTTTTTTATACGCCACAGAGGAATCACTTTGAAATCTCTCGTCTCCTCCCCTTATAAAGACATCAATAAGGTCGGATTCTCCGATAAACATTATTATATGATCAGGTTTGTAAACATGGAGAATATCTTCATATAATTTCCACATATAAAAAACATCTGATCCACCTATGCCAGCATTAATTACTTCAAAACTGTCAGGAAACTTATTCTCTAGTTTTGCTTGTAAAAATGAAGGCCAAGACTCATTTTGGTTAGCACCTACTCCCTCAGTAAACGAGTCACCTAGGCACAAAATCTTATGCTTTTTTTGATTTACATCTAATGGATCTTTTGCAAAAATACCCAGTGAATTTGATTTTAAGATATATGAAAACTCTGTTTGCTTCCTTTTTTGAACATAATTTGGACCATGTTTAAAATACCATGTCTTATTTTGAACTTTATAGTTTGAAATATAACCTAATCCATTTTTTTCAGGATAAGTTGTCAAACTAGGGATAATGAGTCTTATTATGAGCTCCACAATTGAGAGAAATAAAAATAGAGTGAAAAAATAATATTTTAAAGCTTGGCGTTTAATCAATATTTTGAAAAAGAAATAAATTGAATAGCATAGCAACAAGTATAGGAATACGGAATAAATAAAACTTATAAAAGTGTAAAATGTGTTTAATCCAAACATCAAGTTCATGTTAGTGTTTTTTATTTGGTTAAGAAGAAAGTTGTACTTAGATTCATTAAAGTATGAAATTTCTCTATTCGTTATTTTTCAAAAGATAAAACTTTGTATATTTACTTATTCAAAAATACTTTTTTTATGAAAAGAAACCCAGATAAATCGGACTTTTGTTATTTTCCTTTTTTTGAAGTTTTGTTAACTGCTGATGGAAAATATAAACCATGCAGTAAACACGAGGAGTTTATTTCTCACGAAGGTAAAATTTTGGAAGCTTCATCTTCTAGTGTTGGCAAGGCATGGAGCTCAGACTATATGCAAGGACTTAGAGAAAGTTTTCTGAAAGGAGAAAGACGCAAAGGATGTCGCGAATGCTGGAGAGAGCAGGATATGGGCTTAAAGCCAATGCGCTATGATTCTTATCAGTACGGAGTGCCTGAATCACAAGTGCAAAATCCTAGTCAACCGTTGAGAGTTGAAATAAACGCTAGCAATATTTGCAACCTGAGATGCCGTATATGCATGCCTACTGCTGCCCATAAATGGATAAAAGAAGCAAAAGATTTATACGGATGGGAAGAGAAAGTGCATTTCAATATGACAGAAGAAAATATTGAAACCATCAGAAAATGGGCGCCTAATTTTACAGAAATTGGTTTTTTTGGTGGAGAACCTTTAATGGCGAAAGAAAATATTGACTTGATGCGCTATTGCGTTGAACAGGGGTTTTCCAAAAATATTCGCATATTGCTTAATACTAATGGAACAGTTTACACAGACGAAATTGTAGAACTCTTTAAGCATTTCAAGCATGTATTTCTCAACTTCAGTATTGACGATATAGGAGAGCGATTTGAGTATCAACGAAAAAATGCAAAATGGGATGAGGTGGTTGAAAATATGAGGAAATATATTGCCCATGGCGGACATTCTTCAAGAGATACTATTGAGTGCAAAATATGTTGCAGTGTTACCAATATGAACATCTATTACTTTCCTGAGTATTTTGAATTTATGAATGAACACTTTCCGGGTATGCCGGTTTTCTGGAACTTGATTTATGAACCATGGCAGTTTTCAATAGAAATTCTTCCAAAGGAGATTAAAGAAATTATTCAGGACAGATTAAAGCATTTTGTGAAAACCACGTACAAAATGGATACGCATAGAACAAAAACAATTGAGGACCTTATTATTTTCTTGAACAACACTGTTGACAAAGATTTTCAAGGATTTTTTGACAAGATTGAAAAACATGATATATACAGAATAGAATGTTTTGCAGAAACTTTTCCTGAATTCTGGCAATTGATTGCTCCATTCAAAAAGGAGATATCAACTCAAGAGAATTATCACATGTCACCAAAGCCTGAAATTCCTAATGATAAAGATTACAAACAAGCATTTATAAGTGAGATGGAAAAATTTGCCGAGTGGAAAAATGTCAAGCATAAAATTGAAGAATTGGAAGAAATGGTAGCCACCATTGAAAGTCCAGAAAGAATGTACCACCGTTTTTACAATGCTCCTGAATCAGCAGTATTGGACGCCTGTGTGAAAAATGATGTAAACCGTTTGTTTGAGATATACAAGGAAAATCGATAATTTCATAGAATGAATGATTTTGAAGCCAAAATTGAGGCTTATCAGAAAATAAGAAATACAGTTGATAAAACACTGCTTTGCCACGCTCCTTTCTCAAGCATAAATTTTGAACAAAATGGTAATATGACAGCCTGTTGTTTCAATAGAATGAACGTTTTAGGCACATATCCCCATCAATCAATAGCTTCAGCCTGGAAAGGAGCTGAAGCTGAATTTCTCAGATCTAAAATCAAAGAGCAAAAACTGGATGGAGGCTGTAAGCTTTGCGGTATTTTACTAGATAGTGGAAATTACAGCGGTACCAAAGCTATACACTATGATGAATATGCACATAATCCCTTAAAAAATAAACTGAGGGATGTGCTAGGAATGCAACCACAGTTTTTTCCTAAAGTATTTGAATTTGAAATTTCAAATACCTGCAATCTTGCCTGTACTATGTGTAGCGGATACTTTTCTTCTACCATACGTGAAAAAAGAGAAAAGCTACCTGCATTGCCCAATCCATATGATGATGCTTTTGTAGATCAGGTAGCTGATTTTCTGCCAGGACTAACAGACATGAAATTCTTGGGTGGCGAACCTTTTATGGTAGAGCTTTATCTTAAAATCTGGGAAAATGTAATTAAACACAAGCCATCCATCAGAATACATATTACTACTAACGGTACAGTTTTGAATTCAAGAATTAAAGACCTACTCAAAAAACTCAAGGCTGGAATCATTCTTTCCATTGATTCTATTAATAAAGAAAATTTTGAAGCCATCAGAGTAGGAGCCAAATTTGAGAAAGTAATAGATAATCTCGCTTACTTTAGTGAGTACACAAAAAAGCAAAGAACTTATCTTTCAATTTCAAGCTGCGTAATGACTTCAAACTGGAGAGATATACCCGACCTTATTCACTTTGCCAATAAGAGAGATATTTATATTCATTTTAACGTAGTTTGGAATCCAGGACATCTTTCGCTAAGATATTTGCATTTTTCTGACTTAAAAGAAATAGTTAGTTATTATGACAACCAGTTTTTTGAAAGTAAAACTAGTGTGCAGAAGGAAAACTTAAAGAATTTCAATGAGATGAAAGGCACTATTGCCCTTTGGCAAAAAGAAAGGAATTTCACTACGGTACTTCAGGAAAGAAAAGCGAAAGATTTTGAAAGTATTTCATTGGTTCATAGCTTAGACAATACTTTTGAAAAGGAAATCTTCTCAGCTTGCCTATTGCACTATCTTTATACCTGTAACTCATCACTTTTGGACAAAGTTCCTGAAGTCATTAAAAATTTCTCTCCTCTAGAGAATCCTGCAAAAATAAAAGTATTGCTAAACAGAATTTACAAAGAAGAAGGTGAAATTGGTTTTGTAAATTATTACTACCCAGTGCTTAATTTGTTTTACAGATTTTTCTATGGAACTGATAAAATTGAGGATTTCTCAGAAAAAACAAAAGAATTTAAAAGTTTTATATTAAACAATAAAAATCTTCAGGCTTTGGTAAGCGATATAATTGATGATATTGAGAAATATTCTATCGTTAATCAGCTCGATTTTATGAAAGAGAAAAAACTAGACGAAATGAAGCGACTAATAGTAGAACTTTACTAACCTTTCAAGATAAATTGCTGTACTTCGGATTTAATCTTTTCTATACTTTTAGTATTCAATTCATTGACTAAAAAATCAACATTTACTGTTAATAAGGATAATTCCACTTTTTGGCGCTCATCATCATTCAATTCATTCAAAAAATCGGCAAATGATTTACCATCGTTTAAACGAGGCAGAACTTCGTTTAACAAACTTTCAATATCCGTAAACTGATTGGTTAATGTTTTGCGTGAATTTTCTCTCTCAACGGCTTCTTCCAGCCAGGTTTTGATTTGTTGATGCACAAGATTTTGGTACGTTTTTACATTATATTTATACAAGGTACCGGGAGCATTATTATTAGGGTTTATTTTAGCTTCGCTGAGCTGTTGATAAATTTTCTGAAGTTGAACAGAAGCCAAATTCCATATAGCCTGATTTTCAGGACGAACTATAGTATTAAACCACAAATGCACGGAGTTTTCATTACACCAATTCACAAAATCTGGCATTTCCCACCAGTTCTGGCGCATAGGGTTTATCATTATACAAAGTGTTTTTTTCTTTTGATGGCAATAATCTCTAAACCACTGAAAGTTTTGTATCAATTTATCAAAATCTCCATTTAATCTTGTTGATTCGTAGATATTCTTAGAAAAACCATCCATTGAAATATTCAAATGAAAATTACCTCTATTGAGATAGTTTTTTACTTTGTTATTTAATACTGTTCCATTGGTTGCAATAGTCACTTTAATTTCAGGATTAATTTCAAGAATCATATCCCAAATATCATAATATATCTTAATCAAAAAAGGCTCACCACCATTGAAACGCGCTTCTTTTAAATGTGGAATAAAACTTCTAAGTTCTTCCATAAATTTTTTGCCATAAGGAGACTTTAAAGGAGGAAGCATTTCTCTATCTTTTCTAATTGTAGAAGATAACATTCCATTGCACATGGTACATGCTAGATTACATGTATTATCCAATTCAAACTCCATAATTGAAGGGTACTCTGTTAGCGGATAATCATTATCATAGGCTTTGGAAAGTACATTAACATGGTTGCCCTCCTTTATATGCTTATGACAGGTATGACACTGATGTTGAAGGTTGTTATTTTTGATATGCTCTCTCAAAGAGCTAAATTTCACATCGTTCCAAAGTTCATTTAGAGTTTTTTCTTCCGTGTAATGCACTGGATTGTTGAAAGTAAGCCAGCAAACTGCAATATGCCCTTCAGTGTTGAAATAGAGATTATTGAATGGAGCATGGCAAATATATTTCTTCTCTCTTATATAACGGCTATTATTGTATGCTATATAATCAACATCCTTAAGATTATTGAGAAAATCTTTTGTTTTAACTTTATTTTTCAGAATGTAAAATAATTTATTGAATTGGTTCATACAATACGAATATAAGCAATTTACAATTAAGCTACAAACCTTTGAGAAACCTGAAACGGATATTGTTTTTTAAACGGTTAAAACCATTGAAATTATCTTCGATTATTCTATGTTGAATCAATAGACTTCCTAAAGTTGATTCAATCTTAAAATCATTTTTATCAAGTCCTTTTGTGCGCCAGTTTTCATTTACCCAATGAATACAATAAAAGTTTTCAGGTAAAACTTTATTCTTTAAAATTAATTCCCTAACATCATCCCACTTATCTTCATTAGAAAAGTAGCACTTAATAAATCCTGATAAATTATAGTATTTTATATTTTCATTTAAGATATTTATAGGTAAATGCCAATCTGTATTGTTGGCATCAACTCTAGCTGAAGCTTCTTCAAAAGACTTTAACATTGCGGGACTTTCCTTAGGACACTTCATTATGTTGCCAACAGCAGGCATATTGTGATGACTCCTAAAAACATAATCTTCATCAAAATCAAGATATTTCAGACAGGTCACATCCATATCCACCCACCAGCCTCCCTTATCAAAAAGCATTTTATATCGGAATATATCAGAAAAGCCAGAAACACTGCCCTTTCCTTGCCCGTATTGAGATTTATTTTTATATCGAAAAATAGCGGATTCTGGTAGGATTTCATTCGCATCAGCAAGTTCGCAACCTTCAGGCAAAGGTGTTAGTAAGTCTTCATAAACATATAATTTGAAGCGGTGACCATTGCTAAGGAAAGACTGAATTGTGAGCAACTCAATCAGCGATAAATGTTTGCCAATCCATAGACTGTTGATTATATCGTTATTTTTGTCTTTTAGCTCTTTTATCATCATACAATAAAATGTACTTTCTAAAATAGTATATAGTGTAGTTCACAAATATCTTAAATAGTATCCAGATTTTAAGAACGATTTTATAAATCAAGAAGTTGATAATTCCGTAGTATAATACACCCAAAATTAACCTATGCCATATAAACATCAAAAATAATCTTAAAGATTCATTTTTGAATAATATTAATTGTAAAGGTACAATCCAAAGAAATAACCAATTATTAGTAAAAAAAAATGTAAATGCAGAAGCCAGAAATATGCCAGACTCATATAATAACCTGTAGTCAACCAAAGTATTCATATTGCGATATTTAGACAATTGTCCAAGAATGTTTTCACCTAAAGGCAATAACATGAAAATAGTAACACCAACAATAAGAAATGCAAAAGAAAAATAAACCTGATAGTACGCTGTAATTGAAATAAATATTAAAAAAACGATAAATTCTGCTGATTTTGTTAATTGGATATACCTTTCACCTGTACTATATCCTTTAAAATGAATAAAATTAATCATACCTGACTTCTTGTCAAATTCAAAGTCTATTAATTGATGTTCAATAATATTTCTTAATCCTGCAATAAATGACCATAAAAATATTACAGCCAGCAAAACAACTTGATTTGTATTTATATTTCCTGAAACAGCTATGTAAGTGATCAATAAAGGAAGCACATGTGCATATAAAGAATCTGTAACTATATCAGAGTATGGCTTTTCTTTCAGACGAAAAGCTGGGTGTGAGTATAAAATAAATAAAAGAATATTAATCAACGGTAGTATAATCCACCAAATAGAGACTTTTTGAAAAAAAAGTATAAATACAAATGAGCCTAGCTGCACGAAAATAAGAGAAGCAGATATGAAAAATTTAAATAAAAAATGCAAACCGGTTGTTTGATTATTTTTCCCTGCCAGTGCATCTGTTTTTGAATCGTACAAATCATTTATTAGATAACCAAAAGAAGCTGCTGCAAAATACCAAACGAGTAAACTGGCTATAACTACAATAAACGAATAAAAAGATAATTGGTTAATCAAAGCAAAAAAATACGCCCAACCAAAAAACATAGCAATTTTAGAGTTCCACCACTCCCCAATCCGAAAAAAATATGGTTGTTTAGATAAGATCAATAAAAATATTTATAAAGCAAATGTAATAAAGCTACAAAAAAATCAGCTTTTTGATATAAATTTCTTCGAGAGTCTTTGCCACAAAGATTGTGGTTTCCCTGTTAGCCTGTTTAAAACAGTACGTAAATCTTTCTCATTTATTGATTCTATAAATTGTTGCTGATTGCCTAGAAGCGGATATTTCTGAGAAGGTTTTGACTCAAAATCTTCAGAGTAATAAAACTCAGGTGTAACGGCATATAATTCTACCTGGCCCGTAGGTGTATTTTCATCCCTGTAATAATGCGTAAAAGGTGATTGTCTGTTGTGAATATAAAAATTGACTGCCACTCTGAAATCATCCGAAAGATTAGGTGGTGAAGAATGAATTAAGGCTGCATCGAAAAACATAACCTGCCCAGCTTTCATGCTAACAGATAACATATATTCTTCTAGTACTTTCAAATGTGGCTCCAACACCCATGGTACATTCAGCGATCGTTGTTTTATATCAAGCTGATGACTACCGGGCAATACCTTAATCGCTCCATTTTTATCATCTACATCCTGCAAAGTTATCCAGGAATACACTGAAAAATGCTCCAGTTCGTTAACATGAGCGCTGTCCTGATGCGGGTTTAATGCACTGTTTTTAGATGGTGGTTTTACCAGATAAGTACCTCCAATAAAAGTGTAACTATCTTTTACAAATAATGATTCTAGCTTAGAAGGCACGATTGCTTCCACCTCTTTTTTGGCAAGATTTCTTACCTCTGTACTTTCGTGTCTTCCACTTGGCCAGAATTGATCTCCAAACTGCTCTTTTATGGTTTCTCGAATTTTTTCAAAACCTAAATATAGTTTGGTAATTTCATATTTATCGAGTAAATCCATTACATAAAATCCTTTTTCTTTTATAGCATTTTGTATTTTTCCGTCTACAAAAAAAGGATGACTATATCTCTCAGGATAAAAGTGCTCGCAAAAATTCTTATTTTCATTCATTAACATAAAAGTATAATAAAAAAGTAAAAATATGATTGTAGAAAATTTTATTTTTGAGATTAAATGAAAATCCCTTTTAGCATACCCTATACTCATCCCGAAAGTATAAAGCAAGTTCAAAATATAATCGAGAATCCTTTTCTGATTAATATTAAACATTACACTAAGCTTTGTGCAGAATATTTTGAGCAACTTTATCCTGGCTACAAAGCTTTAATGACTCCTTCCTGTACCAAAGCATTGGAAATTATTGCCATTTCTTTAGATTTTAAACCCGGTGAGGAAATCATCATGCCATCCTTTAATTTTGTTGGTGTAGCCAATGCCTTTGTTCTTCATGGAG
>JBIKJU010000243.1:0-3416 GCA_044360745.1 Chitinophagales bacterium | reverse complement strand
TTTGGCGATATAGACCCTAATACCATGAATATTACTGCTGATAGCATACGTAATAACATAACGCCCAATACCAAAGCTGTATTAGTAATGCATTATGCTGGAGTTGGTTGTGAAATGGAAGAAATTGTAAATATCTGCAAAAGACACAATTTGGTATTGATAGAAGACAATGCACAAGGAATTAATTGCAGACATAATAATCATTTACTAGGTTCATTCGGAGATTTTTCTGTGATAAGCTTTGATAGTATGAAGAATGTAAGTTGTAGTGAGGGAGGTCTTATTCTGTACAAAGAAAAGTATCACAGCCCAATATCTACTACTTTTCATTTAGGCACTAATAGAGAAGATTTTGAAAAAGGACTTGTTAGTCATTATGAATGGGTTGCAAAAGGTTCTAAATTTTCTATGAGTGAGTATAATGCTGCGGTGTTGTATCCATTACTAGTTGAAAGTGAAAATATATGTAGACAAAGAAGAGAAATGTGGGATTATATGTTCGATTTGCTTTACAAAGAAGAAAGATTAAACAGTATTCTTTCAATAAGTATTCGCGATAAGCAACACAATGGGCATATTTTTTGGATTAAATGTAAAGACGAAAATGAAAGAAATGATTTGATGAAATTTTTAGACTTAAACGGTATCCCTGCAAATTTTCACTATACCGCTCTTCATAACTCTAAGTTTATCAAAATCAATAATACTATTACAAGTGTTTGTCCTTTAACAGATTTTGAAAGCCAAAGAATTTTAAGGCTTCCTATTTTTAATAACTTGTCTTTTAATGAAGTGAATAGAATTGTAAGTAAGCTATTAAGCTTTTATAAAATGTAGTAATTTTTCGCAAACAAATTCTATTTGAAATTTTTCAATTCCAATAAATAGAGGCAAGCTAAGCGTTTCTTTTGAAATTTTTTCTGAAACAGGAAAATCTCCTTTTTGGAATCCAAGAGAATAATAGGCTTTTTGTAAATGTGGAGGAATGGGGTAATGAATGAGTGAATCTATATTGTTTTCATACAAATATTTTTGGAGTTGATTTCTTTTATCTGTTCTCAATGTAAATAAATGGAATACACTTTCTCTATCAGATGGAATTTCTTGAAATTGAAAATCATTAACTTCTTTGAGATTCATTAAATAAGTTTCAGCTATTTTTTTTCTTTCAAGATTATGGTTATCTAAATGTTTGAGTTTTATATTTAAAACACTTGCTTGAATTGAATCTAATCTTGAATTGAATCCTTTAAAATCATGAATATATTTTTCTTTTGATCCATAATTTCTCAATATAGATGCTTTTTTAGCTAATTCTTTATCTGAAGTAGTTATGGCTCCTGCATCTCCAAAAGCTCCTATATTTTTACTAGGATAAAAACTACATCCATTTATTTGCCCAAAGCTACCTACTTTTTTACCTTTGTATGTAGCTCCATGAGCTTGAGCAAAATCTTCAATAACATAAATATTATTCTTAGTGGCAATACTCATTATGCTATCCATATCGCATGGTAAACCATAGATGTGAACGGGTATTATAGCTTTTGTTTTAGAACTTATTTTTTCTTGAATCAGTGAAATGTCAATATTCATCGTTGCGTTACAAACGTCAACAGGAATAGGTGTCGCTCCAATTTCAGACACAGCTAACCATGTTGCTATATAAGTATGAGCTGGAACTATAACCTCATCTCCTTTACCAATTCCCAACAATAATAAGGCGATTTTTAAAGCATCTAAACCATTCCCAACCCCAATACAATGTTTTGAATTGATGTAGGTTGCAAAGTTATTTTCAAAATCAATAACATCACTACCTAAAATAAAATTATTATTGTCAATAATCCTAGAGTAAACATCTAAAAACTCGTTTTTTAATGTTTGATTAACCTTATGCAAATTAAAAAATGGTACTTTCATTGATAAGATAATTGGTGAATCAAAATATTATAGTACATTACTTAGTAATTTTAAAATCGCCTAAATATAGTACATCCATACCACTTGCAAAAAATGTAGCAATAGCATCTCTAGGATTACTGACTATCGGTTCGTGCGATAAGTTGAAACTAGTATTTAAAACAATACCATGACCTATACTTTTTTTCAGAGCTACTAGCAAATTGTAAAATTTTTCATTTTGATTTTTGCTGACAGTTTGAATTCTAGCAGTATTATCTACATGAGTAACTGCTGGAATTTGAGATTTTGCTTCTTTTTTCACTTGATATGTTATTGTCATATATGGAGAAACTAGCTGTTTGCCTTCAAAATATAAATGAGCATCTTCTTCCAAAACACTAGGACAAAATGGCCTAAAACCTTCTCTAAACTTAATTTTTTGATTTACTAAATCTTGCATTTTAGGATTAGTTGCATTCGCTAGTATACTTCTGTTGCCAAGAGCTCTTGGCCCAAATTCCATAGCTCCTTGAAACCACCCAATTATTTTGTTTTCACTTATTTCTTTAGCTGCGTCATCAGCAACATTTTCTATAAATTGATATTTAAGCCCGCTTGTATTTATTATTTGTTTAATGTCGTCATTATTAAAATTTGTTCCTAAATAAGTGTTTTTAGTTAATTGCGGTTCAACTCCTTCCTTTACACAACACAACCAAGCCGCACCCAAGGCAATGCCAGCATCTCCAGCTGCAGGTTGAATAAAAATTTCTTCAATAAACTCAGCATTCATTAATTTTTGATTGGCTACGCAATTTAAAGCAGCACCACCAGCTAAACATACTTTATTAAAGTTGGTAATACTTGTAAAATGTTTCACTAATTTTATCAAGACATCTTCAAAATGTTTTTGAGCCGATGCAGCAACATCTATATAAAAATCAGTCATTTTTGATTTAGGGATTCTTCTTGGGTTTCCCATTTTTTCAATAAATTCTTTTGTGAATGCCATCTCATCTTTATGTAAAGAAGGAGAACCTGGTTTTGGCACAACAATAAATTCTTTGTTTATTTTAAGTTGTCCATCTATGAAGTCAATAAGCCATGAAAAATCATATGCATTCCTATTTCCATAACTAGAAAGTCCCATTACTTTATATTCATCGCTATCTTTGACAAAACCACAATACTGTGTGATTATTTGATAAAATAGACCTAGACTATCAGGTCGAGAAAATCTCTCTAAGAGCTCTAGTTTCCCATTTTCGCCTTTCATGATTTGCAATGATATACCATCACCAGAGTTATCTAATGTAATGACTGTTGCTTTATCAAAGCCAGAGGCATAATATGTACTTGCTGCATGACAATCATGATGGTGAAATCTCAGGAGAGGAGGACAAGAACCAAAATGTTGGATAAAATATTCCTCGAGGTTAATTTGAATTTCATCTCCCCAAGTGCTGCCATGAAACGCAATATAATCAATATCAGAAAACTGAATGTCACCC